>CAUWJW010000121.1:0-7486 GCA_963558985.1 uncultured Clostridia bacterium
GCAGGCGTGCGGTTTGAGATGTTTTTTTGTTTTACCCATTTTTAAGAAAAAGAGACAAATTAGCGGAGAATGAAAAAAATTCAGAAAAATTTTTAGTTTTTTTTTGAATCTATAGAGGGTGTTTTTCCGACTAATATATAAAGGGGTGTAAATGTGTATTCGTGAAAGGTGGTGAGATGTTATGGTTGTTGATATGGTTTGAACTTTCAGAGGTGGAATCTGTTATGCCGAAAAACATGAAGAATCAAGATTTAGAAAATCTTGAAAGGGATCTAGGCGAATTTGACAGATTTGGCTTCATTTTGGAGAATATTAGTTCTATTGAGATAAAGGACGGTATTAGAGAATATGTGTTTACAGGAGAGCCAAAAGCAAATATTAAAGTCAGTAATCTAAGTAATGGTATTAAATATGAAATAACCGAAGGGACACTGGCAGATGAGATAATGTTCTATGATAATGGAGAGATCTATGCAGATGGGGAAAAGGTAGAATTTTCAGGTAAGGAAAGTGTTGAACTTTCTATTCGACCACAAGCTGCAGGGATCGTTTATATGAATACAACAGATTGTCCGGTTGGTGTAGCCGGAGACTATACAAAAGACGTAAAAGATTTAAGTGATTCAAATATAGCGATAAAAAAGACACTTCAATCTATCACCGCAACTGGACTTGCTACTATTATTGGAAAAATTTCATGGCAGGCTAAAATCGCAATTAAAGCAGCAAAAGCAATAAAGAAAAAAGTTGATAGCACAAATGAAAATTCCAAATACTTATCATATGAAGCAAAAACTTACTACCATAAAAAAGCAGGTGGTGATGGCTGGATTGGTGGAAGGCATGTAACAAAATATGTAACTACTTGGTATACAAAGAAGAATTTTGGAGGGAAGAGTGTGAAAAAGACCACATATCGTCTAGGTGTATCAGGGTAGGAAGGTGGTGAGATGTTATGAAGACTAAAAGGATACTTCTAACTAGTAAAAAGATGCGAGCAGCTGATAAAATTGGAAATCGTTTAACTACATATTTTAATCAATATGAAAGTCAGATTTCTAAAAACTCTAATATTTATGATCAGTATCGAACTTTATTGGCGAATGTTCAAAGCGGTTCTTATCAGACTGTAGAAGATATGAATAATGCATTTGCTTCATTTAGAACAAATGCTCGTAAAGCCGGTGTTGAAGTTGAGAGCTTTGGTTCCAGAATGCAGCAAACTTTCGGAGTCAGAGTTCGTTCTGCTCTAGCCGGTGAAGGTGTTTGGATGATGGAATCGGCGCTCAGAGATATTGTAAAAAATACAATAGATGTCGATACCGCTATGACTGAGGTAAAAAAAGTTACAAGCGAAACTGATAGTACTTATACTAAATTTTTATCTGATGCTAGTGGACGAGCGCAAAACCTGGGTGCTTCTTTAACAGAGGTAGTAAATGCAACGGCGGATTATGCCCGTCTTGGACACTCGCTAGAAGAAGCAACTGGATTAGCTGACTCGGCGATCCTCTATCAGAATGTTGGAGATGATGTTGCGAGTATTGATGATGCAACAAGTTCATTAATTTCAACGATGCAAGGTTTTGGAATTGCAGCTAGTGATTCGATGAGCATCGTGGATAAATTCAACAATGTAAGTAATAATTATGCTTCATCAGCTGGCAACATCGGGGAGATCGTAAAGCGATCAGCAAGTGCAATGGCAGCAGCCAATAATGATATAGATGAGACAATTGCATTAGGTGTAGCAGCCAATACGGTAGTTCAAGATGCTGATGTTGTAGGTACAGCTTTAAAAACGATGAGTATGAGACTCAGAGGTAGTGAAACTGAGTTAAAATCCGCTGGTTTAGATGCTGAAGGAATGGCTTCGTCAGTTTCTACTCTTAGAGATGAAGTCAAATCTTTATCAGGTGTTGATATAATGCTTGACGAGGATAATTTTAAAAGCAGTTACCAAATCTTAATGGATATTGGTAAAGTTTGGGATAACCTTCAAGATGTATCACAGGCAAATATTCTTGAGTTATTATTTGGAAAAAGACAAGGTAATATTGGTGCTGCAATATTACAGAATTATGAACTTGCGGAAGAGATTTTAGAAACATCACGAGATAGTGCTGGAAGTGCTGAGGCTGAGAATAGCAAATATTTAAAATCTGTTCAAGGTCATCTCGATCAACTTCAAGCACGCTGGCAGGCATTTAGTACTTCTATTGTTGATTCTGCTGGCATGAAAGTATTTATTGATGTTGCCGGTGGAATTGTATCTGTACTTAATGGTTTAACAGATGCATTCGGCAGTGTAACAATGGCATCACTTCCATTTGTTGGAGCGATGTCTAAAATGGGTAACCTTGGTAAAAAATATGCCCTTTTACAGCAAGGACGGACAAGCTGTAGGATGATGGTGGCCTAATCACCCACCATAAGGAACTCTCAAATTGCTGGGATCGGCTAAAGCTTACAAACCAAAGCGTAATTGGAAACGGTAAACGTAACGGTGGAGAAATCCAGAAAAAATTGTAAGATGCGGTATGCTGAGATAAAAGCCGTAAAAGCAGTTGTATATTGATATTAACGTCACAACTGTTTAGCGGTGCTAACCCGCTTAATAATGTCGTATCAGCAGCGAATCCCCTACCCTACTTTAGTATGGGGAACGTTCAACGACTGTAAGGGAGTTTGCGTCTTAAATGGCGTATAATAAACAGTCTGAACTGCAAGTAACATTGCAGAGGGAGATTGAAGTGTCTCTCCGCCATAATTTAGTTGTAAGATGTAACGAATAATATATAATATTCGTTACAAAAATAAAATCATGATAAAAGTGGCAGAATGTCAACAATGATGTTTTGCCACTATTTTAATTTGTTTAATAAAATTCGCTAAACGATGACGAGTGACGGTTCCGACACATCGGTAAAATAAAAGTTAACCGAGCGAATTTTATCGTTGTAAAATAAGGAGGTGAAATTAATAGCCATGGAACTAAATGTGAAAATGCTTTTATTCTTATTTGTTGTTTCAATTGGTCTGGGCATATGGACTAAAATAGCGTATAAGTTATTTATAAAAAAATAATTAATATTTTACTACTGTTCCACTGTGTTATACTTAATATAAAAAACAGCGGAGAGTAAAAATGTCTAAAAGAAAACATGTATTTTTAGCTATTATAACAGGCGTAGTTGTTTTAATAACTCCTATAATAATTGATCAGTTTATTATAGGAAACGATTTTAAAAGTCATATGAGTAATACTGAGTGGTTTTCATTTCTTGCCAGTTATACAGGAGGTGTTCTTGGAGGTTTATGCACGCTCTTGGGTGTAGCTTGGACTTTAAATCATTATAACGAACAAAGTAAAGAAGAAAGAGATAGTTTAGAGCGCCCTGTTTTAGGTATGTGGCAAGATAATGCTACATCTATGAATGTAACAGATCGTGTGAAATTTGAATTTGATTGTGTTCTTTTAGGCAATAATCTCGTATACTATTGGAACTTTTTTGGAAGAGATCCTAGCGCTAATAGGGCGGATTGGTTTTACACAACACTTATTATAGAAAATATTGGTAATGGACCCGCTATGAATATAGAAATATCATTAGTTGTTAATAATGAAATAATAGGTATTTCTAATACTCCATTGAGTTTAGGTAAGGGGCAAATGGTTAAATATAATTTATGTTTTAAAGCATATCAATTATGTCCTGAAAATAATGAATTACTCTTTGACTATAGCAATATTTATGGTAACACGCTTTTTAGTCAATCAGTTAAATTTAAAACCGGAAACGATGGACGTTATTTAAGATTCTTTGAAGCGGTTTCTATGCAAACATCAGTAAAAAAGGAAGTGATTAAATGAATTCAATTTTAAATTTAGGAGGACCATTTATTGAATTTTTAATTCTGGTCTTGGCGCTTGTTATTATGATAGAATTAGTAATTAATTTTATGATTGCTAAAGATAGTGTCGAGCGTGATTTATTTCCTCTCCTTTATGAGAGTAAACATAAGCGCAAATGATTTAGGATAGCGGTGTTGATCAGCCAGTATATCGTTAAGAGTTAGGCTGTAGATGGAGCAGGTTAAATTTCCATCTAATTAGATATCTTAATTGGGTGTCGAGCTTGGTAACTTGGATAAGGTTATAGCTCACATTGATGTATATATTAAGATAAGGGTGGAGCTGTTGGGATTGTATGGAAATACAGCAGCTTTTGTAATGTCGTTTCATTTTACAGAGAATGCATTTACTTCGGAAATGTTCCCTTATAAGAAAAAATAGGAGGTGTTTTCATGGATATGAAGATCATTAAAAGTGAAAAGCGAATCTGCTCGTGCTGTATGGAAGAACATGAAGTGAAAACCGTTCTTGTTATGGAACAGGCTACGTTTAAGAATAGAACAGTTGATTATGAGGCATCGTATTTCTTCTGTGAATTAGCAGAAGAACTTTATATGGATGAGCAACAAATGCAGGATAATAATATTAAATTAAAAAATGCATATAGAAAAAAAGAGGGAGATGTTTAGTGGAGATTATATATTTGATATTGTTTTTCTTGGCTCCGGGTCTAATATTAAAAGGAATTAATGATGGTAAAAAAGTAACTGGAAATAAAACAGATAAAGCAAAAACGATTTATGAGAAATTATTTTTAATAGTAGTTAATAGCACGCTAATTTCAATAATTTGTATTGCTGTAATCAAGATATTTCATATGATCATGAAGTATGACTTCCCTACTACTATCAGTCATTTAACAAAATCATTTGACACTATGAATATTTTTCTTTCATATATTCTTCTCATGGTAATCGTTACCACTATCTACGGAAAATTTATTTCTTGTAAAAAGATTAAGAATCTATGGATTAAGATACATAATAAAATATTAGAAAAAGAATATGGCATAGTAAAATCAAATTCCAGTAATCGTACAGTATGGGAAGATATTTTCTTTAATCCTGAAATTAATAAGGATAATTTAATTGTAGCAATTTATAAAGATGGGCAATTTATTACATGCGGAGAGATTCGTGCATTAAATACTGAAAATGATAATAGGCGTGAACTTAAAATTTGTTATACCTCTGAATATGAGAAGATTTTAGAACTTGATAAAAATAAGCCACCCGATGAAAGGTGGCTGCACTATGTTAATTATGAATATCTTGACATGGAAAACGGTTATTTGTTTAAGTTTTATGATCCCAGAAGAGTCAATAAAAATTGGGATTCATTTGAACTGTGATTATTTATCTTCTGATTAAATCCCCAATAGCTGTTTCTTCTTTGCTTCAAAATCTTCTTTGGTGATTATTTCCATGTCGAGTAACTCTTTAAGCTTCTTTAATTCCTCAACTGGAATTTCATTATTTGAGGCACTAGGAGTACTTGAAGTTGTAGTAGTCGGTGTGGTTGGTGGTGCATAAGTTGAAACACAGGAAGGTCCCCTATTACCAGGCTCCCATTTATGACCGCAGTTTTGACAGATGTTGTAAACCTTATTTGCACCAGCTGCTCCTGCAACAGCGCCCACGGGACCCGCAGCAACTACACCTGCGGCTGCCTTCCCTACTCCGAAACCTTTCTTTTGCGTGGAAACGGAGGTAGAACCACAGCGAGGACAAGAAATAGTAGGAATAGTTGGAGGGATAAAGATATCGTCTCTGTGATATACAATTCTTGTTTTACGATACTCAAACAGTGTACGATCTAATTTTCGGTTTGAGGGAATGTCTACATACTTATTCCACATAAACTCATAAATTTCTTTTGTATAACCATTTTCCGTATGCGGTTTACCGGTTATATCAAAATCATCATAATCTTCTTCTGTTGGAATGAATTTCTTTCTAAATATATCTGCGCAAAAATCACAGTACATATCTTCTTTTACTTCTTCTTCTCTTCTAATAGTGCCGCATCTTGGGCAATAGTATAGCCTATTCATTATATTAGCACCTTCTTTCATTCATAATTATATCAAAGATATTATTCAAAAACAACTAAATTATGGTCAGTAACAGATAAGCTGATTCCTTATTTGCGAAAGTAACAGATTGATATTTAAGACATATGAAAAATATAATAAAGAAGATAATACTATCACTGATAGAATAGGCTTAGCTGGTTCATTTGAAGGTAAATTTTTGGGATTTCAAAGTGCTAAAAAGGGGCAGCAAGATTTCAATAAAGCTATGTTCGAGAAAGATCTCGAATCTCAGAAAAAAGCTGTTCAAGCTTTTGCCTCTACTTATAAAACTACTTATGATGATGCGATAAAACGTAAGGTAGATGTGGATACTGCTGCAGCTGAAGCAACAAGTAAAGCTCGCAAAGAAATTGAATGGGCAAATGATGAGACAAAGCGTTACTGTATGAATACAGATAAGGCTACAATATCTGCCGAAGATTTTGCAGAGTCTTCTATAAAAAACTATGAATCTCAAAATAAAGTCTCTAAAGGATTCAAAGGACTTTCTGCTTCTACAAAAGCATTGGGATTAAATCTCGGTGCAGATTTAGCTATTGGACTTGTAATTAATGGAATTGTTGCCGGACTTCAAAAACTTGATGAAGTATTTAAAGTTACCGATTCTGCTAGGATTGAAGCAATGGAAACGGCTGTTAATGATTATAATGGTGCGATTGAGAAATCTGAAGCTAATATTTCAACAATCCGCTCTCTTGAAGATGAGTTTACAACTCTCTCAAAAGGTGTCAATGACGCAGGTGAAAATGTTAGTTTATCAGCTGATCAGTATGAGCGTTATAACCAAATCGTCAGCGAGTTAACCGCTATAAACCCTATTATTCTGGTTATCTCAGGACTGGGGATCGTACTTATCTCTTTTAGCGGTTCTTGGCCTTCTGTAACCAGGCTGGCCGCAGGTTCGGCAGGATTTGGAATCCTATTTTTGCTTGCATTCAAATTATATCGAGATAGTAAAAAAGGCAGATACCACTTTACGCAGCTACAGCGGCGATTTCTTATTGCAGATTTAGTGATGGCAATAGTTGGGGCATTGCTCATGCCTTTGCTTGGAATTTGGTCTCCTATAGAATATGAGAATCTCGGTGATCTTGGATACGGGTTAATCTTCTTGTTATCGATCGATTTGTGGGGAGATAAGGTAGTATCGGAGTAATTTGAGGAAAGCAACTGCTGTTTAATTGCAGGCGTGCGGTTTGAGATGTTTTTGTTTTATCGAGTCAATCGAGTCAACTTAGTTGACTCGATTGACTCGATTTGCTTTTTTAAGGTTTCTTCAGCATATTTTTACCCCATTGCCCTGTTACAGATCCTGCGCAATGGCGGGAAAGTGATCCGGAAGATGCTCCTTTCCAAGATAAGTAACCATCTCTACTTTTTTCCCTTTTTTCAAATACAAATGGGCATATCCATCTTCATCCGTAAACGGTAAATAGCCCGTGCCTCGATTGACGACACAAAAAGTATTAAAATTC
>CAUWJW010000122.1:0-7452 GCA_963558985.1 uncultured Clostridia bacterium
GTTGACATCAATGCCGAGACAGAAAAAACTTCCAGTGAATCTGTATACCAATGGCTCCAAGAAAATGCACATAACTATGGCTTTATCAAACGGTATCCCTCTGATAAAATCGAAATCACAGGGATCAGCAATGAGCCATGGCACTACCGCTATGTAGGGAAAAAAGCTGCACGAAAAATGAAAAGGCAGAATCTTTGTCTTGAAGAATATGTAGATATCAAAAAAGCAAAACGCTCTGGGGGTTCCTGATTATATCTGTTTCTTGTACGAAGCGCTCAGTATGCTTCGTACAAGAAAACAAGTCACCTGGCCATTTTTTCTCTCATATTTTTTAACACCTTTTTCTCAATACGAGAGACTTGCACCTGGGAAATTCCAATCCTTCCTGCAATCTGCTGCTGTGTCAGATCTTTGAAATACCGCAGCACAATAATCTGTCTTTCCCTTTCGCTTAAGCTGCCGATCATCATCTTCAAGTCGATCATATTTACATTTCGCTCTTCTTCGGAAATATGACTGACTTTTTTCTCCCTGTATCCCTCCGAAAGTTCTGCATTGTCAAGACTCTCCACGTTAGTCAGAGCTTCGGCAGCCTCGAGGATTTCCAGTATTTTTTCCACGGGAAGTTCCATTTTTTCTGCCAGATAGCTCAATTTTGGCCAGGTTCCGTGTTTATTATAATATTCCTCCTTTAAGTTTTTTAAATTTCGCATATCCGTTTTGAGCTGCCGACTCACCTTTATCTTGCCATCATCTCGGATATATCGTTTGATTTCCCCTAAAATCATGGGAACAGCATAGGTGGAAAACATTACATCGAATTTAGTATCAAATCGATCTATGGCTTTCAAAAGTCCCATAAACCCGATTTGAAGCAAATCATCCAGTTCATAACCGGATCCGGTAAATTTTAGTGCCAGATTTTTTACAAGTCCAGTATTTTGAGTTACAATCAGCTCCCGGGCTTCTTTGTCGCCCTTCTGAGCCTTTTTTATTAGCGCATATGTATCTTCTTTTTTTACCGGAATATATTTAACAGTCATTGCTGATGTCAAGCTGTTTGGTCATCGTCACCGTTGTTCCCTCTCCGGTGCGAGACGCTACCTCTACTCTGTCCATAAAGCTTTCCATAACAGTAAATCCCATACCTGAGCGTTCTTCCGCCTTTCCGGTAGTAAACATAGGCTCTCTTGCTCTGCCCACGTCTTCTATCCCTACACCTTCGTCACGCACCGTAAGAATGATTTTTCCCCCTGCCCGTATCTCACATTCTAAAATTACCGTCTGAGAAGGATCTTCATGATACCCGTGGATAATACTGTTGCTCACAGCTTCCGATACTCCGGTCTTAATCTCCGTCAATTCTTCAATCGTTGGATCCAGCACAGATACAAAGGCCGCTGTGGCCGAACGGGCAAATGCTTCGTTTTCTGCCCGGGCAGCAAATTCTATCTTCATTTTATTCTCCACCGGCATTCACCTCCGTTTTCATCTGCTTGTGTCCTTTTAAAAGGCACATGGCATCCTCCACAGTCCGCTGCCTGTCCACCACTGTAAAAATTCCTGCCATATACAGAATCTTTTCTACAAATGCAGAACAGCCTGCAAGAAAAATACGTCCCCCTTTTTTCATTACTTTATTATACCGTCCCAATACCACACCGATTCCTGAGCTATCCATAAAGGTTACCTGTTCAAAATCAAAAATCAAATGCCGACATGAAAAGCTTTCCATCTTTTCATCTATTTTATCTCGCACTGCTACTGCACTGTGGTGATCCAATTCTCCAAAGGCAGAGGCAATCAGGATATCGTCAGTCACTTGAAACTTTAAATGCATATAAAAATCCTCCTTTCTCTGACCGCATCCTACTCTTTTATTATAGTACGCTGCGGGAAGCCTGTCCTTAGGAGAAAAGGAGGAATTCCTTCTAATTTTAACGATTATTCAGGTTTTATGTCGATGATTTCCTTTGCAGCCACAGCATCTGCGATTAATTTCTCGCAATCCAGCTTGCTTTCTGACTGCAGGATGCGATCCAGCTTTGGTTTTGTAGCCGGATGCTTTGGCAGAAAGACCGTACAGCAGTCTTCATAAGGCTGTATGGATGTTTCATATGTTCCGATTTCCCTTGCTTTATCCATAATGTCTACTTTGTCCATTGCAATAAGCGGACGCATAACAGGCATCTGCACGGATGCATCTGTAACGGTCAGTGCTTCTGCTGTCTGGCTTGCCACCTGCCCCAGATTTTCACCTGTAATAAGCATGCCGCATCCTGTTTCTTTCGCCACCTGCTCTGCAATTCGCATCATAAAACGGCGAACCAGAATTGTTGTTTCCTCTTCCGGACAGTTTTGCACAATCTGCTCTTGAATAGGCAGCAGATTGACCACATGCATCTTAAAACGGCCGCAGTAAGTTGCTACGATTCTTGCCAGATCTTCCACTTTTTCCTGCGCTCTCTGGCTGGTGTAAGGGTAGGAATGAAAATGGATTGCCTCAATGAGCATGCCCCGCTTTGCCATCATCCATGTTGCTACCGGGCTGTCAATACCTCCTGAAAGAAGGGACATTCCCTTTCCGTTGGTTCCCAGAGGAAGTCCTCCGAAGCCTGCAATTTTATCCTGATAAATATACGAGCGGTCCTGCCGTACATCTACAAACAGCAGACATTCCGGCTCATTTACATCTACCTTCAGCACCTTACATCCGATCAGAATCTTTGCACCGATGATCCGTCCGATTTCCGGTGACTTTACAGGGAATCCCTTATCTGCCCGTTTTGCCTTTACTTTAAAAGTCCGGATTCCCTTCTGCTCTATAATCTCCTGCATATAAGCTACTGCGGCCTCACCGATTGCATCCAGATTGGACTCTGCCTCTACTGCAGGACTGATGGAAGCTACACCAAAAACTTTGGAAATTTCTTTAATAATTTCTTCTTTTTCGTGTGCTTTATCTGCTCTTACAAAAATAAGACCTTCGTGGCGCTTTACCTCAAAATTATCGAATTTCCGCTTTAAAAGTTTACGGATGCGCTCTGCCAGCATACGTTCAAAATAGGGTTTGTTCATGCCCTTCAGAGCCACTTCTCCGCATCTTACAATGAAAATATGTTGTTCGTTCAATGTTTCTTATTCCTCCTGTATTGTGCCCTGTTTTATCGAAAACTGCCCAGTCTGCGAAAACGCCTGACTGCATCTTTTACCTTATCTGCAACAATATCCATTTCCTCTACAGTATTATATCTGCTGAAGCTGAAGCGTATTGCCCCTTCAATTTCTTTGTCAGACAGTCCCATCGCTTTGAGTACATGGCTTTGTCCTTTTTTGTTGGATGAGCAGGCGGATCCTGTAGAAACATAGATTCCATCCTGTTCAAGAGTATGAAGAAGCACCTCGCCTCTTGTCCCTAAAAAAGATATGTTCAATACTGCAGGACATCCATCCTGCGGGCTGTTTATGCGAATATCTTTAATTTCAGCTTTCAGGCTTTCCAGCAGATAATTGCGCACTTGTGCTGTGGAAGACTCTTGTTCGCACATTTCTGCTGCTGCACCCAGACCTGCAATAGCAGGCACGTTTTCAGTGCCTGAGCGCATTCCCATCTCCTGACCGCCTCCCACAAGAAATGGCTTGATATGAACGCCTTTTCGGACCCACAGACCTCCGATACCTTTTGGCCCATGAATCTTATGTCCGCTGATGGAAATCATGTCTGCCTTTTGAGCCAGCTCTATTTTTCCAAAGGCCTGTACACTATCTGTGTGAAGGAGTGCATTTTGTTTTTTTTCGCTGATTGCGTCAATCGGCATAATCGTACCGGTTTCGTTGTTAACCTGCATAATGGTAATCAGAATTGTATCCTCTGTGACTGCCTGCGCAAGCTGCTCCATATTGAGGCGGCATTTCTCATCTACGCCGATATAGATTACCTCAAATCCCTGCTCTTCTAAACGTCTGCAGGCTTCCAGCACGGCCGGATGCTCCACTTTGGAAGTGATAATCCGGTTTCCTCTTCTTTTCCTGGCCGCAGCTGCACCGAAAATGGCCATACTGTCCGCCTCCGTGCCACCTGAAGTAAAATAAAACTCCCCTTGCATCCCGACAGCTTTTAAGAGTTTTTTTCTGGATTCTTTTACTGTTTTTTCAGCAGCAATTCCCAAACTGTATAAGGATGACGGATTTCCGAAATTATTTGTCATACAAGACAGCATTTCTTCCGTAACCTGCGGATGCTGTTTTGTTGTTGCACTGTTATCTAAATAAATCATAGATTCTCCTTTATCTGTAACTTATTTATTTTATCCCATACCATGATTGGAGTCAAGATGCCTCAAGCTGCCTCTCTCACCGTCCGTTTGCTCTATGCCGGGTCCTCACAGGCTATTTCTAAAAACTCCAGAATCTGAGGCAGACGGTTCTTTCGTTCCGGCATTAAACGCAAGAATGGCTTGACGCCTCCATGGATAAACAAATGCATACCGTATTTTTCTGCTAGAACAGCCAGTTTTTCTGCTTTTAGAGTATTTTCCTGTGCAAAGTGAAAGAGGACTTTGTTTCCCTCTTCATGGATTCTTGTGATGCACAGCTTTTCCGCCAGAGAACGGATTCTGGAAATCAGAATCAGATTCATCGTATCTCTCGGAATGTCTCCGAAGCGATCCACCAGTTCATCAATGATTTCTTCTTCCTCCTGCGCATTCCGGATTCCTGCAATCTTTTTGTACATTTGCAGCTTCAGCACTTCATCCGGAATGTAGCGATCCGGAATAAGAGCAGTAATATTCAATTCAATAGACGCTTCCTCCCGGTCCGGATTGACAACCTCTCCGCCAAGGGCTCTTACGGCATCATCTACCAGCTTGCAGTACAGCTCATATCCGATATTCATCATATGTCCGTGCTGCTCTGTACCCAGAAGATTTCCTGCTCCCCGGATTTCCAGATCCCGCATAGCCACTTTAAATCCGGCTCCGAATTCTGTAAACTCCTTAATAGCCCGCAGACGTTTTTCTGCCACCTCGGAAAGACTCTTATCTTTTTGAAACATCAGATAAGCGTAAGCCATGCGGTTAGAGCGGCCTACCCGCCCCCGGAGCTGATAAAGCTGTGAAAGTCCGAAACGATCTGCATCTAAAATAATCATGGTATTCACATTGGGTATATTAATTCCGGACTCAATAATGGTCGTTGCAACCAGCACATTGCTTCCGCCTTCAACAAAATCCATAATCACATCTTCCAGGTGATGCTCATTCATCTGACCATGTCCTATAGATACTTTTGCATCCGGAACCAGTTCCTCAATATGAGCAGCTATTTTGTTGATTCCTTTTACCCGGTTAAAGACCACATATACCTGCCCGCCCCGATCCAGTTCTTTTTCTATGGCCTCCCGCATCCATACATCTTCCTGTTCTAAAACATAAGTCTGCACAGGATAACGCTCTTCCGGCGGCTCCTGAATCACGCTCATATCCTTGATCCCCACAAGGGACATATGCAACGTCCTTGGAATCGGTGTTGCAGAAAGCGTAAGCACATCTACATTCTTTTTCAGCTGCTTGATAACCTCTTTGTGCTGGACGCCAAACCGCTGCTCTTCATCAATTACAAGAAGTCCCAGATCTTTGAATTTTACATCTTTGGAAAGCAATCTGTGGGTGCCGATTACAACATCTACGCTTCCTTTTGCAAGTCCTTCAATGGCTGCTTTCTGCTGTGCTTCACTGCGAAAACGGGAGAGCATTTCTACTTTAAAAGGAAATTTTTCAAAGCGCTCTTTTAATGTGTAAAAATGCTGGTTCGCTAAAATGGTGGTCGGCACCAGAACGGCCGCCTGTTTCCCATCCGCCGCACATTTAAACACGGCTCTTGCCGCCACTTCAGTTTTTCCAAACCCAACATCGCCGCACAGAAGACGGTCCATCGCCGAAGCTTTTTCCATGTCCTGCTTAATTTCTTCAATACAGCGCAGCTGATCCTCTGTTTCTGTATATGGGAACGTATCCTCAAATTCCTTTTGCCATACAGTATCAGGCGAAAAGGCATACCCTTCTTCCATTTGCCGTGCTGCGGAAACCTCCAGCAGTTCCTTTGCCATATTGGCAATGGCTGCCTTTGCTTTTGCCTTTGTAGTTTTCCACTCACTCCCTGACAGTTTGTTCAGTTTGGGAGCACCTGCATCTGCACCAATATATTTTTGGACAAGATCCATCTGTTCTACCGGAACATACAGAATATCCTGTCCGCTGTATTTGATTTTCAGATAATCCTTTTTAACATTCTGAACGGTCAGCTGCTCGATTCCTACAAATTTTCCAATCCCGTGATTTTCATGCACCACATAATCGCCCTGCTGCATATCTGCAAAGGAACGGATAGGCTGCCCCATCTCATGTGAAGCTTTCTTTCTGCGTTTTTTCTTTTTCGGCGTGCCAAAAATATCTCCATCCCAGATATAGCAGAATTTTTCCTCAGGAAAATCAATCCCGCCTGTCAGTTCACCCTGCTTCACCCATACTCGCGAAAGAAGCTCTGCCCGGCTGAGAAATTCCTTCATGTTTTCCGCCCGCTCTTCATTTGCACAGACAATGGTTACCTTGTAATCCTGCTTCAAATAGGCTTTGATTTCCGTTTCAAGAAGATCCATTTTTCCATTGAATACCAGAGTAGGCTTTGTTACTGCATTTCGGATTTCTGCCAGAGAATCCACGCCTTTAATGGTTCTTTGAAATGGTGTAAATAAATACGCCCGTTCCCGCTCATAAAGCTTTAAATAATCGGCTTTTCCCGAAAGGTTCTTCAGATCCGAAGGAACTGCCTGCCCTCTTTCAAGAAGCGTCTTAAAATCTTCTTCGATTTCCTTATCTCTGGACTCCAGGCTTTCCAGCACACGATTGGGATCATCTACCATAATAACAGGTTCCTGCATGTAGTCCCAAATATATTCTGTTTCGTCATAAAAGTAGCAGATATAATTTTCCAGCTGCTGCAGATTCATACCGTTTTCAGCAAGTTCCAGCAGCTGATCTCTTCTGGCTTTCAGTTTTTGTCCGCGTTCCTGCTCTTCCTCGCTTCTATCTTCTCCTGAAAATTTCCGAATCTGACTCGCATATGCCTGTTTGATTTTTTCAGCTGCATGCAAAAATAATTCCTGCTCTCTGAGGATTTGCTCTGCAGGATGTACTCGCAATTCCGAAAGGTTTTCAATGGATCTTTGCGAGTCCGGATCAAAGCTTCGAATGGAGTCAATTTCTGTATCGAAAAGTTCGATTCGATAAGGCACCCGGCTGTCTGCTGAAAAAATATCTAAAATAGATCCCCTGACGCTGAACTGCCCTTTTGCCTCCACAAGAGGCACCCTTTCATATCCCATAATAAGCAGCTGCTCTTTTATTCTGTCAAGCTCCAGCTCTCCTCCCTGCAGAAAAGTAAGTGAGTTTT
>CAUWJW010000123.1:0-7444 GCA_963558985.1 uncultured Clostridia bacterium
CAGCTGAAGGAAGACTGTGGTGCGGCAGTGAGTCTGGGAAGATGCAAAGCAGGAGAAAAGGTAACTTTAGATATTGAGTATGAAGACGGACAGGCGGGAGAAATAACGGCCTGGGTATACGGTCTGGACGAAGCGGCATGGGAACATGCTTATCAGATTCTGGATGAAGAAACGCTGCAGGTCACACAGCATGATGATACATGCATCAGTGGAAAAATCAGTGTCAGAGAAGACGGCTGGATGGTGACATCCATTCCATACGAAAAGGGCTGGACTGCAGAGGTTGACGGAAAAGAAGCGGAGCTTTCTTCTTGGCACAATGCTTTTCTGGCAGTGCCGCTGGAGGCTGGTGAACACGAAATACGCTTTTCCTATATGCCGGAGGGACTGATTCCGGGAATGCTGCTCAGCTTATGCGGAATTGGCATTCTGGCAGCGCTGTGCTTTGTAAAAGGAAAAGGCACGCAGCAGGGAGAAGAACCTGCAGAGTATTTGTCAGAACCTGAAGAAAGGAAAAAACAGAAGCGGGGACTGAAAAAGAGACGGTTTTTATAGAAAAAGCAGTATGATAAAAATATAACAATAACTTTTATACGTTAAAGTGAAAATGAAATAGTTTTTAATTAAAAATCATAAAAAAGGAGGTGCAGAAAAATGAAAATTTTACATTGATTTTGCAGGTTTGAGAGAAAAATCTGCAAAAGAAAGCAAGATAATACGAAGGTTAGACTAGACAAACCGCAAATTTAACGGTAAAATGGAAAACGTGAGAAGAAAGAAACGGAAAAAACCGTAAAAGAAATTACGTTAAACTAATCACAACGTATCGCACACTTTTTCGAAAGAACTCTATTAGGGAGGAAATTATGGACACGAAAGAATTATATCAGAAGATTGATGAAATCATTAATGCCCACAGCAGTGAAAAGCCAATCGTAGCAATACTGCAGGACATTCAGGAGGAATACAGATATCTGCCTCGTGAGTCCTTTGACTACCTGTCACAGAAACTTGGAGTCAGCCTTGCTAAAATTTACAGTATCGCAACTTTTTATGAGAACTTCTCACTTTCACCTAAAGGGAAATATGTGATTAAGATCTGCGATGGCACAGCATGCCACGTTCGGAAATCAATTCCAATTTTAGAAGCTCTCAGGAAAGAATTAGGACTTTCTAATGAGAAAAATACAACCGACGACCTGATGTTTACAGTAGAAACAGTATCCTGTCTGGGAGCCTGTGGTCTGGCACCGGTTCTGACGGTAAACGATAAGGTATATCCAGCGATGACTCCGGAAAAAGCCGTTGAGCTTCTGGAAGAATTAAAGTAAGAAGGGAGCGAAAAAATGGTAATTGAAAACAGAGCGGCACTGCAGGAAGCCAGAGATGCGTTCCTGGGGCAGATCGACCATCAGACGAAGAAAATATATGTTTGCGGAGGAACCGGATGTGTAGCCGGAGGCTCCATGGAAATCTTTGAGAAATTACAGAAGCTGATTGAAGAAAGAGGCATTAAATGCCAGGTGAAGCTTGAAAAAGAAGAAGAAGGCAACCACGTTGGCTTAAAGAAGAGCGGCTGCCACGGTTTCTGCGAAATGGGGCCTCTGCTCCGTATTGAGCCGGCAAAACTTCTGTACCTGAAGGTTTCTCTTGATGACTGCGAAGAAATCGTAGAAAAATCCATCGTTGGTGATGAAGTTATCGAAAGACTGATTTATACAAGAGATGATATTACATATCCGGTACAGGAAGAAATTCCGTTCTATAAGAACCAGGAGAGAATCGTACTGGAAGACTGCGGACAGATTGACGCAGAATCTATTGAAGAATATATTGCATACGGCGGTTACAGCGCTCTGGAAAAATGTCTCTTTGACATTACCAGAGACGATATTGTAAAGACAATCTATGATTCCAACCTGAGAGGAAGAGGCGGCGGCGGCTTCCCTGCAGGAAGAAAATGGACACAGGTAAAATCCCAGAAGGATCCGATCAAATACGTTGTATGTAACGGTGACGAAGGAGACCCGGGTGCATTCATGGACAGAAGTATCATGGAAGGAGACCCGCACAAGATGCTGGAAGGCATGATGATCGCAGGTTATGCGGCAGGTGCGAAAGAAGGCTTCATCTATGTAAGAGCTGAATATCCTCTGGCTGTTCAGAGACTGGAAAAAGCCATCGCAGACTGCAAACGCTACGGCATTCTGGGCAAGAACATTCTGGGAACTGACTTTGAATTTGATATTCACATCGTTAAGGGTGCAGGCGCATTCGTATGCGGAGAAGGCAGTGCGCTGACAACTTCCATCGAAGGCGACAGAGGTATGCCTCGAGTAAAACCGCCAAGAACAGTAGAACACGGACTTTACGCAAAACCGACGCTTCTGAACAACGTAGAAACTTTTGCTAACGTTCCGATCATCATTGAGAAGGGTGCAGACTGGTACAAGACCATCGGTCCTGTAAAGAGCCCGGGAACAAAAGCCTTTGCGCTGACAGGAAACATTGTAAACACAGGTCTGATTGAAGTTCCGATGGGAACTACGTTAAGACACATCATCTTTGATGTAGGCGGCGGTGTAAGAGGCGGCAAGAAGTTCAAAGCCGTTCAGATCGGAGGACCTTCCGGCGCATGTCTGACAGCAGAACACCTGGATCTGCCGTTGGATTTCGACAGCCTGAAGAAAGCGGGCGCTATGATCGGTTCCGGCGGTCTGGTTGTAATGGACGAAGATACCTGCATGGTAGAAGTGGCAAGATTCTTTATGAACTTTACACAGAACGAATCCTGCGGAAAGTGCGTGCCTTGCCGAGAAGGTACACGCAGAATGCTGGAGATTCTGGAAAAAATCGTTGCAGGAAAAGGTGAAATGTCCGACCTGGATATGCTGGAAGAGCTGGCAGACACCATTACATCCACAGCACTTTGCGGACTGGGTAAGACTGCTGCAAATCCGGTAGTTTCCACCTTGAAATACTTTAGAGAAGAATATGTTGAACATATTCGGGATAAGCACTGCAGAACAAAAACTTGTCAGGCACTGAAGAAGATTTACATTGACAAAGATGCATGTAAGGGATGCAGCCTGTGTGCAAAAGTCTGTCCTGTAGATGCGATTTCCGGAAAAGTGAAAGAACCGTTTGAAATTGATCAGGATAAATGTATCAAGTGCGGTGCTTGTATGAGTTCCTGCAAATTCAAGGCGATCAAGGAGGATTAATCGAAATGAATACAATGAATAACAAAAAGTTTATGATAATAGATGGTCTTCCTGTAGCCATTGAGGGAGAGAAAAACATCTTAGATCTTATCAGAAAAGCAGGAATTGACCTGCCGACTCTGTGCTACTATTCTGCACTGTCCACTTACGGTGCCTGCAGAATGTGTGTAGTAGAAGGCAAGAATGGTGAAATTATGGCTTCTTGCTCCACACCGCCTCGTTCCGGCATGGAGATTAAGACAAATACACCGAGACTTCAGAGATACAGAAAAATGGTACTGGAACTGATGCTGGCTGACCACTGCAGCGACTGTACGACTTGTGACAAGAACTTTGACTGTAAACTGCAGGAACTGGCACAGCGTTTCGGCCTGAAAGATGTTCGTTTTGAACCATACAGCATCTGGGATGACAAAGATGAATCTTCACTGGCGATTACAAGAGACCCGAATAAATGTTTCATCTGCGGAGACTGTGTCCGCATGTGTTCCGAGATCCAGAATGTAGGTGCAATTGACTACGCATTCAGAGGATCCAAGATGGAAGTAACAACTGCTTTCAAGATGCCGATTTCAGAAACAAACTGCGTAAACTGCGGTCAGTGTGCTGCAATCTGCCCGACAGGCGCCATTACAGTTAAGAATGACCTGCAGGCGCTTTGGGAAGATCTGTATGATGATAATACCATCATGGTGGCACAGATTGCACCGGCTGTTCGTGTTGCGCTGGGTGATGAATTCGGTATTCCAAAGGGAACCAACGTAATGGGTAAGATTGTAACTGCCCTGAAGAGAATGGGATTTGATGAAGTGTTTGATACAGCAACAGGTGCGGACCTGACTGTAATCGAAGAGGCAAGAGAGTTTATTGACAGACTGGAAAAGAATGAAAATCTTCCACTGTTCACTTCCTGCTGTCCTGCATGGTTCCGTTACGCAGAAATCAACCATCCGGAACTGTATGATAACATTTCCAGCTGTAAATCACCAATGGAAATGTTCGGTTCTGTGCTGAAGGAAAGAGCGAAGCTGAATGAAAAAGGCAAGAAGCCGAAGAAGACAAAAGTTGTAGCAATCATGCCTTGTACAGCGAAGAAATATGAAATCCACAGAGATGAGTTTACATATGATGGAGAGCCGACAGTGGCACATTCCATTACAACAATTGAGCTGGCGAAGATGATTCGTGAAGCGGGCCTGCGTTTTGAAGATATTCTGCCGGAAGCTGTAGATATGCCTTATGGTATTGCCAGCGGTGCAGGAATGATCTTTGGCGTGACAGGCGGTGTAACGGAAGCAGTAATCCGTTACGTTATGGGAGATGCAGCAAAAGATTATATGGCAGACATTTCCTTTACAGGGGTAAGAGGCTTTGACGGACTGAAAGAAGTCAAGATTCCTTACAAAGACAGAGAACTTTCTATTGCAATTGTAAGCGGTCTGAAGAATGCTGAGAAGCTGATTCAATCCATCCAGTCCGGAGAAGCACACTATGACTTCGTAGAAGTAATGGCGTGTGAAGGCGGATGTATTGCAGGGGCAGGACAGCCGTTTGTAATCGGCAGAGCAAAACCTGAGCGTTCTGAAGGAATGTATGAAGCTGACAGAATGTCCAATGTGAAACTGTCTGCGGAAAACCCTGTAGCAGAGCACTTATATGAAGGTCTCCTGGCGGGTGACAAGGCACATCACCTTTTACATTATAAATAAAACAGTATAACACAAAGAAAAAGCGCTGTTTGAAAAAACAGTGCTTTTTCTTTTGGGAAAAATTATTCCTGCCTCCATTTTTTCAGCAGACTTTCGATAGCCGCAGGAATTTCAGTCAGAGGAATCTGGTTGTAATATAGGATCAGAGAGGCCTCTTTGCGGGTTTCTTTTCCGGTGTAAGCTGCTGTGGGAATAGCGGCGATTCCCAGACTTTTCGCATCTTTGCACAGAGCTTCTGCGCTTTTGCTGCCGGTTACATGGACGATAATATTAATTCCCGATGAGGTATTCACAGGCTTTGTAAAATCGCTTTTCAGACAGCGAACCACACAGTGAAGTTTCTGCGCATAGAGATTG
Organism: uncultured Clostridia bacterium; assembly: GCA_963558985.1. GTDB lineage: Bacteria > Bacillota > Clostridia > Peptostreptococcales > Anaerovoracaceae > Hominibacterium. Next base: position 5,291 of record CAUWJW010000123.1, read on the forward strand.
CGTATTTTTTTTATATTGGTCTGATAGAACCCTTTTTCCATAAAAAGAGCAAGAGAAAGCTGCTCCATTTTAGAACAGGTTTGCACATAATCATCTTGTATGGCATGGAAAATTTCGGCCATTGCAGGGGGAAGCACCATGTAACTGATCTTAATGGAGGAAAAGAGTGTAGTGGAAAAAGAACCCAGATAAACCACACGCTCCTTTGTGTCAAGTCCCTGGAGAGCCGGGATGGGCTTTCCGAAATAGCGCAGTTCGCTGTCATAATCATCCTCCATAATAATGCTGTCATTGCGGATGGCCCACTCCAGAAGCTCATACCGCTTTCCGATGGGCATGACTGCACCGGTGGGAACCTGGTTGGATGGGCTGACGTACACGGCAGAGCGTATATTGGAGGGAAGGCGGCTGATAGAAATGCCTTCTTTTCCTACAGGTACTGAAGTGATGGAAAATCCCCGGTCGCGAAAGATGTTGTTGACCGGCAGATACCCGGGTTCTTCCACTGCAATATGGTCGATGGTCATCTTTTTTAAAATATTTGCCAGATGGTTGGTAATCTGCTGGGTTCCGGCACTGATTACAATTTGGGACGGCTTGCAGATTACGCCCCGGGACTGGTAGAGGTATTTGGAAATCTCATATCGAAGGGCCTTTTCTCCCTGGGGATCGCTTTCAAAAAACAGAAGAGGGGAATACTCTGTGATAATTTTGTTGACACATTTTTTCCATTTGTTAAAGTCAAAGCACTCTGGGTCATAGTAGAATTCGGGGGTCTGAGCTTCCATGGTTTGATCCAGCGGAGAAACATCGGTTTTTTTGAGAACCGGTACTGTTTTTGCGGGAAGAACACTGCTGGCATAATAACCGGACTGGGGTCTACTGTATATGTAGCCTTCCACTGCCAGCTGGCTGTAGGCAAGTTCAATGGTGGTAATGCTCAGGCCAAGGGTTTTGGCAAGGCTTCTCAGTGAGGGAAGCCGTTCTTCTTCGCGAATCTCTCCGGATAGGATGGCCTCTTTGATATAATCGTAAAGCTGAAGATAATAAGGGCGCTTGGAAGTTTCTTCAATTGTTGGAATAATGGCTTTCATAAATTTTAAGTCTCCTTACTGTACCTATAAAAATAATTATATTTGTCCATTTATTTAGATACACTTAACAGGTATTATATAGGAAGTAAAGACATAAGTAAAGAGAGGAAGCAAGAAATGAGAAATACAGGCAAAGCGATTAACTTAGTAATGACAGCATTAATGATGGGAATTATTATGGTTTCTATTATGTTTATTAAAGTTCCGATTCCTTTTACGCAAGGGTATGCGCATCTGGGTGATGCGATGATCTTTCTGGCGATTTTAATATTGGGCTGGAAGTACGGTGCTGTGGCTGCGGCAGTGGGAGGTGCACTTGGTGATATTCTGGGCGGATTTCCTGTGTGGGCGCCATGGACTTTTTGTATCAAGGGAATCATGGCCATTGTGATGGGACTGTTTTTATCGGCCACTCTGCACAAAGGAAAACGGTGTATCGCAGGTGTTCCGCTTCTGGAACTGGCGGGAATGATCATTGCAGGGATTGTGATGGTGATCGGATACTATGCGGCAGAGGGTATTATGTATGGAAACTGGGCGGCACCGGTTGTGGGAATCCCGTGGAATATTGCACAGTTTGTTGTGGGCATGGTAATTGCAAGTATTCTGGCGGCAGCGCTTTACAAGACTCCGGCCAGACGGTATTTTGCCTACCGTCTGGATGAAGCGGGAAAATAGAAGTGTTACAGAGAGAGGAGATTGTTTTGGAGCAGGTAATTTGCAGCAAGAATCTCTTCTTTTAAGAGACGGAATGTGTGGCGGGCAGTAAAGATACTGTCTGCCTCTTTTTCTTTCAGACTGTCTGCAATATACAGTACCAGAGTCTCGCGGCTCAGCCTGTCCAGTGCATCTTCAAGGCTTCGGATGGTTTTCAGATCAGGTGAAGGGGCTCTGCGGACAGCCTCAAGCAGAAGTTCGTCGAAGATGTTTTTCTTGTAAATGAGGCACGGATCCAGATTGAAGAGTTTTCCGGCAGCTTCGGCGCCGGTTCTGTGGTGGGGGGTAAACTGCTCTCTGGCAAAGGTGAAGGCTTCTCCGTCGAATATGCCGAAGGCTTTCA
>CAUWJW010000124.1:0-7433 GCA_963558985.1 uncultured Clostridia bacterium
TTTGGGATTCATCATCAGGCACATCACTTTGTCCGCTCCTGTATCTGCTTTTCCCTTCTTTATCCCGCCTTCTGCGTGGCTCTGGATGACATCATCTAAGGTTGTCACCACATTGAGGCCATCTGCTGCTCCGTGGGAATCACTGGTTCCGTAGGACAGTGCTCTTCCTGCAGAATCTGTCTTTTCCAGCTGCCTGCCGGAAATGCCGCTCAGTTCATCATTGTATTGCAGCTCCAGACCTGCCAGTCCCTCCCCTTCTTCCGACACATTGCCTACAACTTGAGATGCCATGGTTTTAAGCGGATAGTAACGGGTTGAGCTTTCTTCAATTTCTATACCGGAAAGGTCTGCTTCCCGAATTTCTTTCATTGTTTTTTCATCGATATCTTTTGCCAGCTTCACCAGCACAGATTTCTCCGCAAGCTTTTCTTTTAGTTCTTTTTTATCAAGCTTTAAAATCTTTGCCAGTTTCGCCGCTGCAGCATCTCTCTGCTCGGCTTCTATATCGGCCGGTCTTGCCCATATAATATAACTGGTGGCACTGGCAGCCAGAACTTCTCCGTTCCTATCCAGAATTTTCCCCCGGTCTGCTGTCACCACCCGGTTTCTTGTCTGCTGGGTCTCGGCCATTGCCTTATATTCATCACCCTTAATCACCTGGATGTAGCCCAGGCGAAAACAAAGCGCCACGATAAACACTGCAAAGAAACAAAATGTATAAACACTTCTTTTTTTCGATAATTTCAATCCCCTTTTCACGATATTGCCCCTTTTGTTTTTCCCTGAATTGCAACTATGCATTTATTGTAGACCTTTGCCGAAAAAAGTCAACCGAAGTGCCTTTCTTTTCATTTTTTCTACATAATCTTTATGAAAATGTGATACCATTGTACCTGTATGAGGAGGCGTTTATGGAACACACCGGATTTTTAACGAAAAAATTTCTGTTCAGGGCCGGCATCATTTTTGCTGTTGCCGTCTTTGTACTGACTTTTGTAAAATTTGATTATTTCCTCTACATGGATACGATCGCTTCTGTGGAGCAGGTGAGAAATACGAAAATTGATACGAAAACGGGCTTTGACGGGAAGTATGAATATGAAGAGAACTATTACAGGCAGGAGATTAAGGCGCAGATAAAAAACGGCGTCCACAAGGGAAAGACTGTATTTCTGGAAAATGAGTGCACCGGCTCAGGGGTGTATGATCTGACTTATCGGAAGGGAGATGATCTGTTTATCGAGCGGCTTGCGCCCCATACCGGCTCAGGGGCTAATGCGGCTGATTTTACCGGAGTGATTACCTCGCAGAAGCGAGATTTTCATGTAGCTGCCGCCGTTACTGCGCTTCTTGCTTGTTTTATTTTGATTGGCGGAAGCAAAAGTATGCTTACGGTGCTCAGTCTGATTCTGAATCTTGGGTGCTTTTATGTGGTCATACTGCTATACTTCAGGGGGCTGAATATCCTGATGCTGTCCATTCCTATGGTTGTCATTTTTGCCGGCATGCTTCTCCTGTTTATGTACGGGAAAAACAGGAAAACGCTGCTTGCCTTTACTGCTACTTTGCTGACGACTGCGCTTACAACGCTTATTGCCTTTGTTTCTCTGCAGTTCAGCGATACCATTGATTATGATTTTCTGGAATATCTGATCCAGCCTTATGACCCTGCGGATGCAAGAAATATTTTTCTCGCTGAGATTCTGGTGGGCTGCATGGGTGCGGTGATGGATGTTGTGGTGACGATAATCATTACCATTGATGAGATTACTTTGAACAATCCGGGAATCGGGCTGAAGTCTGTGATCCGTTCCTGCAGAAATGTGGGGGATGAAATTGTGGGCACAATGATTGCGATTATGTTCTTTACCAACCTTGCCAGCGGGCTGCCTTTTTTTATTTTGTCCATGCGAAACGGAATCGCCCTACATACGATTATTCGTTATAACTGCTTCTTCGAAATCGGCAGGTTTCTGACGGGAAGCATTGCTGTAGTTCTTGCCATTCCGATTGCATCGTTTATTGGCATTGCCTATTACAAGAGGAGGTTTTCCGCATGCTGATTTTTCTTTCTATCGTACTGATCGCTCTGATTCTGCTAGTCTGCGGGGATAAGGGCGCAAAGTCTGTTATTACTGCTGCAGCGAACGCTCTCCTGCTTCTGGCTGCTGTTTTTCTTATTTACAAAGGGCTTTCTCCGCTTCCGGTCACTTTTGTGCTGTCTATGCTGTGTGCATGTCTGATTCTGTTTTATCAAAATGAGGTCAGTCAGAAGTCTAAGGTGGCGATGCTTTCGGTGGTATGTGTGTTTCTGGTTCTGCTGCCTTTTGTTTATTTCATTGCTTCGGGAGCCGGAAGCGAAGGGTTTTCGGAGGCGCAGTATGAGATTACGGATTCAAACGGTTATGTGCGCAATATTGATGTGAATATGCTTCATATGCAGATTGCGGTTATGATGATTGCTCTGATTGGAACTATTGTGGATGCTGCTGTGGCTATTACTGCATCGGTGTATGAAATACAAAACAGCACCCCTTCCCTTTCGAAGAAAGCCCTGATGCGGTCGGGTTTTTCCGTGGGAAAGTCGGTGCTGAATACTTCTATGCATACGATCTTTTATATCTATATTGCGGAGTACTTGACGCTGATGCTCCAGTATGTGCAGGATTATTCTTTTGTGGAGATGATTAATTCCAAGTCTTTTTCTCAGGAGTTTTTGTCCATCAGTATCAGCGGTCTGGGAATCTGTCTGGTGATTCCTGCGGCGGTGCTGCTTTCGGTGCATTTTGCAGCAAAGGGGGAGGCGCCGCAGTGATGGGATTAAATCACTTTATTTTCCAGATAACATTCCAGCAGGTACGATGGATTTTCATAATACATACTGCTGTTGTAATCATCAATTTTACTGCTGATAAATGAGTTATAGACCTTGATTAAGGTCTCTATAACCTCTTCTTCTTTATGTTCTGCCACAGACTTTATCAGTCTTTTATACACTTTTCCAATATCCCAGTAGGATGGAATGGCGTATTTACATTCTGCTACATTATCAAACTCCCCTGTTTTAATTTGCGCATCACGGATAAAGTCATCACTTACACGATCTATGTTATCACTATGGTAAACATCTGCCAGATCATAGATTTTGGCAAGATTCTCTTTTCCTAATGCGTTTACGACTTCTGCTCTTGTATTCTTTGTCTTTCTTGCTATATAGTCAATTAAACTGCATGTAAAGAACAGATCATTATCTTTTGCCGGCTCTCTTCCTATATGTTCCATTACAGTACCTCCTCAAATCCTCTGTATGCAAGACATTTTAATGCTTCTTTTGTATTCATTTCACCCCTAACTACAGCCGTCTTCTCAGATAAACCATATCCACCAGCCGGACGCCCGCTTCTATAATCGGCTGCACATAATTATCCGTAAAAAAATTCTTTACAGTGTGGTGGCGGACAAACCCGCATTTTTCATAGAAGGGAACCGTAAGCCCGCTGTCGCCTGTCCCCACTTGAAGCTGAGAAAACTGCCTGCAGTATTTTGCCGCAACAAACTCGATCAGGGCTCTTCCGTATCCTTTTCCCTGATATTCCGGAAGCACTGCAAGATTCTTGATTTCCAGAATACCGCTTTCATCTGTGACAATACACTCGCCTTTGATTCCGTCATCTTCCAAAATATACATGCTTCCTCGCTCAAGATAACGGTCAATCATGTCCTCCTGCTCATCTGCCAGCAGAAGCAGGGGCAGGTACTGTTTTTTGTTTTGTGTAATTTCTCTTATTTCCATCAGCGCCCTTTCTGCTAAATTAACCAGACCGGTACATACCAGTTTTTTTCATCCACAGGCAGTAAATCGCTCGCCATGCAGATTACACTTCCCTGCCCGATTTCTACTTTTAGCGCATCCAAACTCCCGAAAGTCTCACGGGTCACAGGCTCTAAAACCTTGAAATTCTTAATTGCTGTTTTTCCGGGGGATGCTGCCTTTTTAATTTCTACCGGGGAAAGTACTCCATTCTGATAAATCAGCAGATCGATTTCCTTTTTGTCCTTATCTCTGTAATAGAAAACAGGCGGCTCTTTACCTGCGTTCAGATAACTCTTATATATTTCTGAAAATACATAGCTCTCAAAAAATGCGCCTGACATCGCACCTTTTTCCAGCACTTCAGGATTCCCCCACTTTAATAGATAGGCAGCCAGGCCGGTATCTAAAAAATGGAGAAGAGGCATTTTAACAACACGCTTCAGTGCATTGTTATGATATGGCTGCACTAGCGCAATCATATGGGATGATACCAAAATAGACAGCCATTTTTTTGCTGTCGGTGCTGAAATACCGGCGGCACTTGCCAGTTCTTCATAAATAACAGGTTTTGAGGTATGTGCCGCAACAATTGTCATAAAATTGTAAAACTGCATTTCATCGGCAACCTGTGCAAGGTCGCAAATGTCTCTCTGCAGATACGTATTTACATAGGAACGATAATAAATCTCCCAATCCACATTTTCATCCGCATAAAGCGCCGGCATGGATCCTTTGAAAATCCTGCTGTAGATTTGATTTAAGCCTTTCTGCGTCCGTTGAGATAAACGCTTCATCAAATGGGAAGTATCCGTTTGGAACGGCTCGCTTGGTTCTTGATAAATTTCCGCATCTGACAATCCCAATAAATTCACAATACCAACACGTCCCGCAAGACTCTCGCTTACGTTTTTCATCAGGTGAAATACCTGTGAACCTGTAATCCAGAAATCTCCTTTTTTCCCGGAACGGTCTACGCTCATTTTAATATAAGGCAATAGTTCCGTTGCATACTGAATTTCGTCAATCAGTACAGGCGGTGAATATCTTTGTAGAAATAATGCAGGATCATGTTTTGCCAGATATCTTATATCCGGATCATCCAGGGTAACATATTTTCGCTCTATCCCTGCACTTCGCTGCATTTCCGCCATCCTCTGCAGCAGTGTTGTTTTTCCTACCTGTCTGGGACCTGTCAGTAACAGCACCGGGAACATTTTGGACACCCCTGCAACCGTATCTTCTGCTGCTCGCTTAATATATGCCATATCAATCTCTCCCTTCCATTACAGGATAAGTAATGCCAAGAAGTCTGTTCGTCTAAACAAAACTGTCATTTTAGTATAGACGGATTTTTGCAATGTGTCAATGCGGACAAGGAAAAAGACACCGCTGCGATTATCTAATTATCCAGTCTGTCAGATGCAGTATCACCACGTATATATCCCCCTGTACGCTTTTAAATTACAATATTTCCCTAGTACTTTCATCAATTTCTCCACTTTTTCCGGTTCACCTTCAAAGTTATAGTAATTATCTCCCTCTTCTCCTACACGTATTGTATCTAAATTTCCGCAATATGGATAAAGATGTAGTATGTCTTTTTCTGTTTCAAATGTAATGCGATATCCACCCTCTGCAAATATGAAGCCCCTATCTGCAGTTGTTTTTTTTGAAAAAATTTTTTTAAGAGTTTCCACATCGTCAGGGTTATCTATTGAGACTCTTTCTGCATGTCCTGATTTATTCATCGTTTCCAGATATATTTTTTCTGCTTCAGGAATAATTTCGGCTTTGGAATTGAAAAGGAAATAAAACATTCCAAGCACCAGCAAAAGAGTTAGCCCTGTTATACTTATCTTTTTTCCACTCATAATTTCCTGTTTTCCTCTTTTAATAATATTTTTTAATTTTTGACAAACATCCCTGCCTTACAATTCTTTAATAAATTCTCCCTTATAGTTATATACGTCAATGTGGATAGAACTTTTATATTGATAGAGGTAAGTAATATAATCGCGACAAAAAACCACATAGGATGAAGATTCAGCTTTATTCTTATAAGGCGGGTTCTTGTTTCCATTTACAATCAGTTCTGCTTTTTCAGTTTTCAAATTCAACCTGTAAACGCAGGAATATTGATCGTTTTCATATATGTATCCATTGTATAGATACAAACCTCCATCATGGGATATGGCACCATACCATTGCTCCCCATTCTCCTTATCTCCTTTTTCGCTTCTCAAATTATTAAAGTTTAAAATCGTTTTTTGTTCTCCTGTTTCAATGTTCAACTGAACGATTTTTTCATTGGAAATGATGATTGCCAGATTCTTTTCATCCAAGCTCGTAATATCTACAAACTCCTGAGGGTTCTCCAGTTGGATCCGCCAACTTTTCCTTTGGTGATCCTCGATTGAAATAGATACCAGTTCACTTTTGCCCTGATCGAACAGGTACACATATTCTCCGAAAACTTTCAAAATTTCCCACTGGCTTCCTTCGGCAATCTTTTTTTGTTCCCCTGTTTTCAAGTTGCAGCAATAGACCTCCCGGTTTTTAGGGCTATTGTCACTTTCGTAATAATAGAAATGGCATCCCTCAATTCCATAATCGATCATACCCATCTCTTCCGGAAGTGCGTTCCATTCTCTCTTTTTACTTTTTATGTTAATGGATTTGGGTGTCCCAACATACTGTTCACCCATAAATTGTTTGTAGTACAATATGTTATTCCCGATAATAGCTGATTCTGCAACACCTTTGAGTGGATTTATATCTTCTAAAACAACATATTTTTTCCCGGTTTCAACGGACTGCAAAATAATTTTGCAACCCATCACAAAAGGAAAATCCAGTATCCCATTTTCTTTCTTATAGCAGATATAGTTGTCCTGAGATACCTCATCCGCATTCGCCGGATTATTTACTGTTTCCCAATCAATATTGATTGGGAAACAACGTGTTATAGTGTACTGTCCTATGTTTATCAGCAGAATTGTTATAAAAGCAGCCACGCTAATAAATGCTATCTTTCGTCCTTTTTTCATGTTATTTCCTTTGCTGTTACGTTAAAAATATTTGCAATCGGTATATATATATCATTCGGCACCAATGTTCGTTTGTATTTTTGTTTTCCCCTTGCCGTCTTGCCCCATTGCAAAGTGTATAATTTCTTTTTTCTAGTTTTGCTTATTTTTCCCATACGCAAAAGCTGAATTGTAACCCAAACACAATTAACGGATGTAAGTTTATATTTTTTATAATGCTTTCCATTCATCTGTTCTTTTGCATACTTATAGCTGTTACTAAAATTTCCTCTTATGTAAAAGTATTTATTATACGGGCGGCCATGAGTCCATTTTCCGTTTTTATTTTTTACCCTTTTTATACTCTTAGAACTATTTATATCTTTCGTAACAACGCCATTGCTAGAAATTCCTTTGTATACATTTTTTAACTGAGCAGTCCAACTTTTATATCCATCTCCTTCCCATGAATAATACTTCCACTTCCCTGATTTCTTAATCAACAACGCAGAATGACCTAGTCCTTTTGCGCCCTTTGTTGCCTGTAAGAATATCGCATCATGCCCACTTGGATCCACATAATTCACAGGATT
>CAUWJW010000125.1:0-7359 GCA_963558985.1 uncultured Clostridia bacterium
GTGCCACTCCCATTTGGGTGGACCAGATCTCCATAGCATCATGCTCTACCCATCCTGCCCTGGGGTAGATCTGCCGGAACTCCTTTTGCGCCATGCTGGCAATCCTCCCCTGACGGTCATATAAAATGCACCTGCAGCTGGTCGTTCCCTGATCCAGAGCCATAATATACTTTTTCATGTCTGTGCCTCCTAAACAAATTCTGCCATAATTTCATTGGAGCAGTCAATGCCTTTTTCCGTCAGAAACAATCTGTCTTTTTTCAGTATCAAAAGTCCCTTTTGTTCATACGCTTGCAGATCCCTCAGTCTGTCCGCATAAACCCGATAAAAGTCTGCCCCAAAGGTTCTGTAAAAATCCTCTGTATCCAGCCCTTCTCTTTTTCTTAATGCTGTAAAAGCATATTCTCCCATGTAGTCCTGCAAAGTCTCCTGTTCATATGCCTGTCTGTCAGTTGGCAGTTCTCCCGCTTCCAGCCGGCGAATATAAGTATCCAGAGATGATGTGTTGCACTGTCTGCCCTTTTCGTAAGAAAATGAATGGGCACCCAGGCCTGCTGCCGCATATTCATCAAAGTTCCAGTATTTCAGATTATGACGGCACTGAAAACCCGGTCTGGCACAATTGGATATTTCATAATGCACATAGCCTGCCTCTTTAAGCAGCCGGATTCCTTCATGATACATCTCCCGTTCCTCCTGCTCCGGCGGAAGATCCATCTGGTCATTTTTGTACCGGCGAAAAAAATCAGTGCCTTCTTCCAGCTGCAGGCTGTAAAAGGAAATATGCTCCGGCTCCATTTCCAAAACCTCTTGCAGCGTTTTTCTCCAGATATCCTGTGTCTGGCCCGGGATCCCGAACATAAGATCCACATTAATATTTTGAAATCCTGCTGTTCTTGCTGCCTGGTAGGTTCTTTTAAAGTCCTCAGCAGTATGAATACGTCCCATAATCTTCAGCAGCCGGTCATCCATGGACTGGGCGCCGATGCTGAGACGGTTGATTCCGGCTTTTCTGCAGGTGTAAAGCTTGTCCCGGGTCAATGTTCCCGGATTTGCTTCCATGGTGATCTCCGAATCTTTACTCACAGAGAAAGCGGCCTCCGCCGCTTTCAAAATTTCCGTAATAAGATGCTGTCGGAGCAGGGACGGAGTTCCTCCTCCAATAAAAATTGTGTCTGTCTTTATATTCTGCGGCCGATAAAGCTGCAGTTCCTTAATCAGTGCATTTGTATACCGACTCTGCAATTCTTCCTCTGCGTCTTCAAAGGATAAAAAGCCGCAGTATCTGCATTTTTTCATGCAAAAGGGAATATGAATGTAAAGCCCTGCCGGTTTTTTTTCTCTATTTATTATCATCGTACTTAAGAACTGCAGTGAAGGCCTCCTGCGGAACTTCCACCTTTCCGAACTGGCGCATGCGCTTTTTACCTTCTTTCTGTTTTTCCAGCAGTTTTTTCTTACGTGAGATATCGCCGCCGTAGCATTTTGCGATAACATCTTTACGATAGGCTCTTACGGTTTCTCTGGCAATGACCTTCTGTCCGATCGCCGCCTGAATCGGTACTTCAAACTGATGCATCGGAATTACTTCTTTCAGTTTTTCACATACAAAGCGTCCTCTTGCATATGCTTTGGACTCGTGCACAATCATAGAAAAGGCGTCCACCAGGTCTTTGTTGAGAAGCACGTCCATCTTTACAACATGAGATTTCTCATACCGGATAAATTCATAATCCAGTGATCCGTATCCTCTTGTCTTGGATTTCAAAGCATCAAAGAAATCATAAATTACTTCATTTAACGGCATTTCATAATGAAGCTGCACTCTGTTTTCTGTAATATACTCCATATGAATCAGCTTGCCTCTGCGATCCTGACAGATTTCCATAATATTTCCCACATAATCCTTAGGGATCATAATGTCTGCCTTTACGATCGGCTCTTCTATATGATCAATCTCCGCAGGATCCGGCAGGTTAGAAGGGTTCTGCACCATTTCTTCTTTGCCGTTTGTCAGTACCACTTTGTAAATAACACTTGGGGAAGTGGTAATGACTGCCAGATCAAATTCCCGCTCCAGACGCTCCACAATAATTTCCATATGAAGCAGTCCCAGGAACCCGCAGCGGAAACCGAATCCCAGTGCAGTAGAGGTCTCCGGTTCAAAATGAAAGGCTGCATCATTTACCTGGAGCTTTTCCAGTGCATCTTTTACATTTTCATATTTTTCGCCTTCTGCCGGATAAATCCCGCAGTATACCATCGGCTGCACCTTTTTGTAGCCCGGCAGCGGTTCTTCCGTTGGATCCTGATCCAGCGTAATAGTATCTCCCACTCTTGCATCTGCCACCTGCTTGATGCTTGCACAGATGTAGCCTACTTCTCCGGCTCTCAGGCTCCTGCACGGCACATGTCCGGGTGAATAAATTCCTACCTCTGTTACTTCGTATTTTTTCCCTGTATTCATCAGGCGTATCATGTCTCCCGGTTTCACGCTTCCGTCAAAGACGCGGGTATAAATAACAACGCCTTTGTAATTGTCGTAATAAGAGTCAAAAATCAGCGCTTTCAGTTTTGCGCCCTCATCACCTGACGGAGCCGGAATCTTATGGACAATCTCTTCCAGAAGGTCTTCGATCCCGATGCCTTCCTTTGCCGAAACCATCGGGGCTTCTGCCGCATCGATTCCTATCATATCTTCCACCTCTGCTTTGATCTCATCCGGTCTTGCGCTTGGCAGGTCAATCTTGTTAAGTACAGGCAGAATCTCCAGATCCTCGTCAAGAGCCAGATATACATTAGCCAGAGTCTGCGCTTCCACGCCCTGCGTTGCATCTACCACCAGAACTGCACCTTCACAGGCTGCCAGGCTTCGGGATACTTCGTATGTAAAGTCCACATGCCCCGGCGTATCAATGAGGTTGAGAATATACTCCTGTCCGTCCTTTGCCTTATATACCAGACGGGTGGTCTGAAGCTTAATGGTAATGCCTCTTTCTCGTTCCAGATCCATATTATCCAGGAACTGTTCCTTCATTTCCCGCTCTGACACCAGTCCTGTCTTTTCGATGATACGATCTGCCAGGGTAGATTTGCCGTGATCGATATGTGCGATAATGCTGAAATTTCTAATATATTTCTGATATGAATTCATAGTTTCCTCTCTTTGCCGTCTTTATTCTTATTCATTTTACTTGAAATAAGCCTTGAATTCAAGGTTTATTCCAAATCCCCGGGACCGCCTTTCTCAGACAGCCCCGCCGCTGCTTTCAGTCCAAAGAAGGTAAGTTCTGCTTTTCCTTCCTCAGTTCTGTTTATAAAGATACCTGCGCTTCCTCCCAGACCGGTCTGTTCCCTGCAGACCCGGTCCACTGTCATAAATCCGCTCATACCAAAGAAAAAAAGAAAAAAAACAATGATCGCCTTTTTCATCATCGCACGCTACCTCTCCTCTTGAATCACAGAAGCCAGAACATGTGCAAAATATTTTCCTGTAGCCCGGACTTCTTCTATATTATTTTGATTATTGCCTACTTCCAGCAGAAGATACTTGTCTGCTATGTATTCATTGTATCGATACTCTTTTTCTATAATCCTTCCTTCGAAACCGGGATACAGTTTTTCGGCTCTTGCTGTTATTTTTCTGGCATGTTTCATTAACTTGGTGAAATTGGCGTTATTCTGTCCCACCACCAGGCTAAAGGCTGCTACTGTTTCACCTTTAATCTTTACAGTTTTTCCTACATTTCCTGTATATGCAGCAGCATCCCGGTGCAGATCAATAATATATCTGGCGCGTGGATATTTTTTCTGCAGGCCAGTGACGGTCTCCAGTGAGCGGTCATAGGATTCATTGTAGGAAGGCCTGTCATGGATTGTCTTATTATGCACCACGCCGATTCCCAGCTTATTTAATTCTTTGGTCAGATAGTTTCCCACGTCACGTACCGTTCCTTCTTCTCCTGCTCTGTGAAAATTACTTTCTTTAAATGGCAGATAAGATTCTGTGCTGTGGGTGTGATAAATGATTACTTCCGGTTTGCTGTTATTCGCTTTTTTCGGCTTTTCTTTCTTTTCCTTTTTCTGGGGTTTTGTTTCTGAAACCGCCTCTTCCTCTGCTTTCTGTGCCGTCTTGGTCTCTTCCTTTTTCAAGCCGCTTTCGATTGCCGGATATACTTGTGAAATGCAAAGTTCCCCCAATTTGCGACTATCCAGATTCAGACCGGTCATTGTATTTTGGGCTATACGCTGCCAGAAAAAAACAGTTGAAAAAAGAAAGCAAATCCCACATATAATCGCCAGTGTTTTTTTGTTCATTTTTATCCTCCATCCGTTGCTCTTACGAATATATGCCGGGATGAAGTGTTTTATTTATACCATTTGCAATAATATCGGAAAAATCTTTGATAATCTGATCGATATCTGTTGATGTCACAATCATGTCCTGCCCGTTTTCTTCAATATACCGGTCCACTTCTTTTGCTTCTTTAATATTTTCCTCTAATGCTTCCCGAATAAGGGTTCTGGAATCAATAACTGTAGGGACTCCGATGGCGATTACCTTCTTTCCCAGAGTCTTGCGAGAAAGTCCTGTTCTTATATTTCCCATTCCGCCTCCAGGATCGATTCCTGTATCATTAATCTGTATGGTAGTGCTCACCCGCTCTATATTTCTTGCGGCAAGGGAATCGATTACAATTACAGCTTCCGGATCGGCCAGCTGCACAGCACCCCGAATCAGTTCAGCTGTTTCCATCCCTGTGGAGCCTGTTACTCCCGGAATGAAGCAGCTGACACAACCCAGTTCATCATCTCCATCTGCATCGTAGAGCAGAAACAGATGGCGGGTCACTTTTATTTTCGATGCTGTATACGGCCCCAACGCATCCGGGGTCACTTTATCATTGCCAAGCCCTACTACCAGCACCTTCAGATGATAATGAAATTTTATCAGCCGTGACAATTCCTCAGCCAGTGCTTTTCCTGCACGCTCCTTAATTCCCTCCTTTTCTTCCAGTATCCCGTCCACCTCCAGGGTAATATAATTTCCCTGCGGCTTCTGCAGCTGCATTTCACCAATGGGGTTGAGTATTTTGATCCTGGTGGATGTGATATCCTCATCATAAGTGATTTTTTCCAGTGATACTCCATCCAGCTCTGCATGAGCGCCCTGTTCCTCTTCAATCAGCTCTTTTCTCTCAATTGCAAGGTCTGTTCTGAATCGCAAATTTCTCTCTCCCTTCAAACAATTCCACTTTTTTATAAGTTTCCCTTGCAATAAGTATTTTATTCCTATATACTTAAACTTGCGAATTTAGCTAACAAAATAAGAAAGTGGGGTAAAATTTTATGGCAAATATTAAATCCGCAAAGAAAAGAATCCGTGTTATCGACAAGAAGACTGCAAGAAACAGAAGAATCAAAAATCATCTGAAGGCAGTTTTAAAGAGCTTTGATGCTGCAATCGAGGCCGGCGATATGGACACAGCTGCCGAAAAGCTGAGACTGGCTGAAAAGAAGCTGATGCAGGCTGCTGCAAAACATACGCTGCACAAGAATACCGCATCCAGAAAAGTTTCCAGATTAGCAAAGAGATTCAACAAGGCGAAAGCCGCACAGTAAGTCTCACCCGTCCCCACCAGTGTATAAGTTAAATACACATGCAACTGAGCAAACAAAAACGATGGCAGTGTCTCCCATCGTTTTTTATTTTTTGTACAAAATCTCAAAAAAACCGATGCATCGGTTTTTGGCTCAATGCATCGGCTCTGCTGTTTTTTTAATTTTTTTCTTTCCAATGGGAATGGTAAAATTGCTCCTCTTTCGCTTCGGTATATAGCTTTCTTTCCTGTCCTTTCCCGCCAATTGTGCTAAAAGTGCTGCATTTTTTGCTTCCAGTTCTTCACATCGTTTCTCCATACTTATATCCAGCATGAAGCAAAGCAGCGTATGTTTATCTGTTTCATCCGGAATCAGTACTGCCCGCATCCATCGATTGCTTCCATCATCCGTCAGAAGGCGGAAATCAACAGTCTGACAGCCATCTTCTTTCATAATTTTACGAAGTTTCTTGCGGCGAAACGCAGCGAGAAATTCCTGTACATCACCAGAATGGATGCATTGTCTGGCAGTCTCGACAAAATCCTCCCCTGAACCGGCTTCCAAAGCAGGAAAACTGTTTTCTGTACAAAAAACTGCCTGATAAGCATTCAGTTTTGTATTAATCTCAAAAATTGCACTATACGCCAGTTTGAGCGTGCTTACATATTTCTTAATGCTTTCTTTGTCCAGAACAATATGGCTTCTTGTGTTAATGATGGCCATTCTTATTTTCCCCCAAATCTTCCTATTTCTTTCTTGCCTTTAAAAGGCTTAATTGATTCCGGGGATTATTATAACTCGTACCGGTTTTTTTCACAAGTAAATCCTTGCTGTTAGAATCAATTTTTCTTACTTTTTATAATTC
Organism: uncultured Clostridia bacterium; assembly: GCA_963558985.1. Taxonomy (GTDB): domain Bacteria; phylum Bacillota; class Clostridia; order Peptostreptococcales; family Anaerovoracaceae; genus Hominibacterium. The sequence goes on from CAUWJW010000125.1 coordinate 6,467, forward strand.
TTTTCCCTTTCAGCTCACAAAGTCCACGATTTCGTCCAAAGTAAGAAATACATGATCGGCTCCTGCATCCAGAAAGGCCTTTCGCACTTCTTCACATTTTTCTCTCTGCTCATGCGCTTCCAACGCCTCAAATTCTTCTCTGGACAGTCCCATTTGAGAACTTCCGACTACAACACCTGCAGTTAGAACACCTGCACTTTTTCCCTCTCTGATATCGGCTGCTGTATCTCCCACCTTCAATACTCGATGCACATCGGAAAGTTCAAGTGCTTCCATGTTTTTAAAGATCATATAAGGATATGGACGCCCTTTCTGTCCTGTGGAATCCGGACTGAACCAGACATCGGGCGCATAGCCCTTTGCCTTTGCTGCCGGTACTACAACTTCCATCATTTTATCTGTATAGCCTGTAGTAGAACCAATGGCAATCCCCATTTGACGCAGCTTTTTTACCGCCTGCAGCGTATCGGGCTTCGGGTCAGCAAAACGATTCAGTATTTTCATCAGTTTATCTTCAAAGATTTCGTACATCGCCTGTGCATCTCTATCGGCAGGCTCTTCCCCGTGTACTTTTTTCCAGCAGTTTCTGATTCTGGGCATCTGCAGCATTGTCCGGATATGATCCAGCTTCAGCATGCCCATAGGCTCCCGCACTTCAGCAACAGTAGGAGTTACTCCGTACTCTTTAAAAACTTCCATGAATGCCTGTACCGGAGCAAAACTCCCATAATCAACAGTGGTTCCCGCCCAGTCAAAAATAACAGCGTCTACTTTATGCATGTTGTATCTCCTTTAAAAAATCCTTCATAATTCCACTTAATTTTTCCATATCTTCCAGATAGATTTCTCCGATATTTCCAATGCGAAACGTATCTGCTTGTGTAACTTTTCCC
>CAUWJW010000126.1:0-7355 GCA_963558985.1 uncultured Clostridia bacterium
TAACTATGAATGTGTATACACACGTAGGTCTTGATGATGCAGAGGAAGAACTGAGACGAATGGAGGAGTTCCGGAAAGCGCAGGCAGGGGTCGAGAAGAAGAATGGTATCAAACCAGTATCGCAGAAGATGTTCAAAGCAATTTAATATGGATGATTATTAGCACTCCGGCCAGTGTCGGAGTGTTTTGCATTATTGAGAATTTCACGAATACGTGATATAATACCTGACTTTCGGGGTTGAGTTGTAAAATATAGTGCTAAGCCACAGACTAAAACCTATGGCTTAGCATCTTTTTTATCTGGCCACTTGAAAGAAAATAGGAAGTGAGTGGAAGGTTTGTTTTCGTTGATAATTCTTTTATAAAAATGCTGTTTCGGGCGAGGTTCATATATTTTCGATCGGAGATTCTTGCAACCCTGAAATCACGGATGAAGGTGAGGATATCCTCAGAGCAAAATCTGTTTTCGAGTACTTTAAATTGGAGCAGTCTTGTAAGAAGGACTGCCAGATAACAGATCAGAAAGTGACCGGTTATCGTTTCCTTTTTCTGAAGATATACAGGACGTGCATCCAACTCGGATTTCATGATTCTGAAAGACTCCTCAATCCTCCAGAGATTATGATAAGCCTTATATATTTCCTGATCGGACATCTTTAATTCTGACGTTACCAGTAAGTTATAACCTGCAAGTTTACGTGCGTTTTTGATTGCCTGATCATTGATGGTAACCTTTACTTTTCCGTCAGTTTCTTTTCCTTTTTTATCCGCTGAAACAAAATTTACAAACTTCGTACATTCACCGTACTCGGATTTCTTTGCCCGTGAAGTCTTTAAATTGTGTGCTTTTTCTACAAGCTTGTTTATTTCATAGATCTGCTTCTTTGCAAGGGTGGGATTAAAAGTCACAACCCTTTTTTCTGTAAAGGTCACCTTTCTTTTCCTGCCTGTTTTTTCGTCAGCAATTTCATATTCAAAGTCATCGATACATTCTTTTATTTTATACAGGATGTCACCATTATTGTTTTTAATTTCACGGTAATCGTCAGGAAGCAGTACCCATACCTTTTCTTTTTCTGAGAGTGTCTTCACGGATTTGGAAAAAATATATCCATCCTTTTCCTTAAGCGCATGCATGATGTTATTACCGCAGTTTAAGCCTTTGTCGGCGACCTGTATTGTTCTGCCGGAAATGTTGCTTCTTGTTTTCAGACCGTCGATAACGTCTCTCATTACAGGTTTTTCGCTTTCATTGCCGGGATAGAGTTTCATCCCGATAGGGACCTGATTTGCATCCAGAAGTAAGCCCAATCCGACAAGAGGTTCGCGTCTGTTTTCTTTTGACGGTCCCTTTCTCCTGAAATCATCCTCACGGTCAATTTCAAAATAGAAGTTGGTGCAGTCAAAGTATGTATGAGTCGTATCGAATTTATATTTCAGATTGATCTGATGATTATAGATCTCAATAACTTTTTCATACTCCGTACCGAGATACTCTAATCCGGTATAAATTTGATCAAGAGAAAAATCTGTAGATTCAAAGAGCTTTGGTAATACTTCATCATAGGTCTTTGATTTAGAGCAGGGATGCACAACGCGGGAATAAACCAGAGCGGACATCATATCAAAAACATTGAAACGATAATCTGTAGCAGTCTGCATAAAATCAATATATTGCTTGGCACAAAGTGAGTCGTTGATGTTCTTTAGCGGAAAATAGCCCAGAAGTTTTTCGGGGGAGTCATCGGAAATGGTTTTCACTTTTTCAGATGCTTTCTTTTCATTATGCTGCCGGTTGAGTTCATCCACTTCAACTTGAAAATGTGAGATAGGATCTTCGATGCCACTTTCCACAAGTTCGTGAACATAGCCGACAGGCTTATAAGAACGATGGGATCCGCCCTTGCGCTCAGGATCATAATAGCTCTCGTAAATCTGAAGATAAGTACCTTTTTTATTATTTGTTTTCTTTAAAAAATATGACATAGAAATCACCCTTTACTATTATAACACTATAGCACTATAAAGCAAAGAGTTACAAAATAATTTTGTCAAGTTTTTTCGACATAAGAAAAAGCCAGCAACCATGCCGACTTGATGCAAACGGGGGCTATATGAACCCCTAAAGAGTTATAGTGCTAAATCCTAAAGACGGGTATTGTGCAACAGTCTTGACATAATATAAATATGCGAATATAATAGTAGCATAAGATTAGGTCAGGAAGCGTACGACGCCCTGGCCGTTTTTTTTTCAGGGGATACAGCAGATGAAAGAGTTTAAGACATTTAATCAACAATTGACAATATTACGTAATAGGGGAATGATTGTCCCAACGGATGGTAGTCCAAAACGTTTTCTGGAGCAAGAGAATTACTATAATGTTATAAATGGATATAAGGATTTGTTTCTGTGTAAAGACAGCCAGGGAAATGCGATTGTTCCGGAAATGTATTTAACAAATACACATTTTAATGAGTTAAAAGCGTTGTTTTTATTTGACCGTGAGTTGAGATTTCTTTTTCTTAAGTATTTGCTTATTTTTGAAAATTCATTCAAAACAACTATTTCATATGAATTTTCACAGAAATATCCAAAGGCCAACTCATACTTGGAAATTGCAAATTACAGAGATGATGATCCAAAAGGGGTTTTAAAGCAGATTTCAATTTTAACTAAAACGATACACGATAATGTGGGTGCTAAAGGTGCAATAAAGCACTATATTGAGGAACATGGTTCTGTACCATTATGGGTTTTGGTTAATTATCTTACCATAGGAAATCTTTCATATTTATATTCGGCATTAAAGGATTCAGAAAAAAATGCTATTGCAAAATATTATTCAGATAAGTATGAAAAGCAATATAGACCGACCAATACGCTTAGAATTAGTAGTGAAGATATGGAATCAGCGTTAAAGATATTCAATCTGGTTAGAAATCAGTGTGCACATGATGAGCGTCTCTTTAATTCTGATTATAAAAATATACGAGTATCTAATGTTGCAAATTATTTTGGAATTACTAATTATAATAATAGACGTATTGTTGTTGCTATCTTGTATTTTAAGGTTAGAAATATTGAATAATCAAGGAGAGATATTAATGTTCTTTTCAGAGTATTATAAAATTGACACATCAATAATTGAAAAATATGGTGCAGTGGATATTTCGTTTGTATGTGACTTGCCATTGTTTATTGATCCGATGCTTATATTTAATAGTGAAAAGGAAGAGTATAAAGAATTACATGAGAAGATAATTAAGTACTTTCACTTTTTATATAAAAAAGCAAATCAAGGGTTATCTCCTAAAGAAGTGGGAGCTTGGTTTGAATTTAATGAGGTACCCAACAACTGGTTAGGTTATTCTATGTCAGGAAATAAAGGGGCTGCGTTAGGAAAGCAGTATGCGGAATTTCTGTATAAGAATATTAGATTTGCAGCCAGTAAAAGCAATATAACAAAATCTAGTCATATAGAAAAGATAATGCTACTTTATGAAGGTAGTGGAAAAGATAAAATAAGTGACTTAACAGTAAATCTTATCAAAGGATTTTTGTGTTCTTATACGGAGAACTTTGCAAAAAAATATATGGATGCAAAATATCTAAAAAAGATGATTGTTGAGAAAGCTGATTTTAACTATGAAACAGAAAGTTTCATAAGTAGAGAATACATATTGCCTTTTATTATTAATGAAAAAGATAAAAGCGAATATGTATTATTAACACCAAAGGATATTCTTCGTGAAGATGAACCAGCTATTAATCGCAAAGATTTTTTGGATAGTTATGATGATATTCGTGCAATGATAGATAATGATTCTTTAAGAGCGTATGTGAATAATTATATCGGCAAAGCTGTTTATGAATATGAAGAGAAACAGAAAAGAAACAATAAAAGAATTAGTGAAAGAAGCATAAAGAAAATAGAAAAAGAGGCTTTTAAAGAAGCGGCAAGGGATTATCCGGAATTGTACGATTACTATATAAAATATGTTGAAGATAATCCGGAACAAGTAAATGCGATTGCACAGGAAGAATGTAACGATGAATTGGAAAAGTTTTATATCAATTCTAAAACTCTTATTTCGAAAGTTCTTGACGCGGGATATGTTGTTAATGAAGATATAGCAGCACGAGAAGAAGCTAAAAATAGGATTAAGTTTTTTAAACACATCATTGAAGATTGTGATGGATATTTAGCCCTATATTATAACGGAAAACAGATAGCAAAAGAAAAAGACTTGCAACGTTTATTTAAGTTTGTTTGGTATGGGACTTCCTATAAAGTAGATGCAGAGCCTAATAATGGAAGAGGACAGGCTGATTTTATTGTTTCAAAAGGAGCGAGTAATCAGAATATCATTGAATTTAAATTAGCAAGTAACAGTAGCTTAGGACATGTTTTTACGCAGGTAAAAATATATGAAGCAGCAAATTGTACGGACGGAAGCTTAGTAGTAATCTTCTGCTTTACGGCGGAAGAAATGCGTGTTGCTGAAAAGGTAGTTAAGGATGAGGGATATGAAGATGCTATTGGTGAATCAGTTTTCTTGATTGATTGTAGAAAAGATAACAAAAAATCTGCTTCAAAAGCATAATCCCTTAGTAGTCAGCTGCCCCGTTTGACTACTAAGTTGACTACTAAGAGGTGGTAATAACTTGCTAAAATTTGCTATATTCTGCCTCCTCGACACACTAACAAAAGCTATCAAATACAGCCAAGAAACCCCGCAAAACTGGGCATTTCACGGCATTTTAAGGAGATTGAAATCTATGATTAAAGTATTATTCATCTGCCACGGCAGGAATTTCACTTTTGCTTAAATCTCTTTACTTTATGCGTCTTTCCTCAAGATAGTAGTGCATATTACAACGATTTTACAACTTTTGAAAGAGGTTCTGATATGATTTAATATAGAGATGTTTTCAGCATAAAAAAGAAAGTTATATACAGGTTATATATATAAAATTCGAAATGAAATTAGTATAGGTAGGTGAAACGATACAAAGAATGAACGAATATAAAAAAATGGCTATAATGGATATTATACAATCCTCGAATACAATTGGAAAAATAGAAAAATTTAAGGCATATAGATTCCTATTAGGCGATTGTCGAATATTTTTGTTTGATGAAGAAAGTTCGAATTTCGATGATTCTGTAAAAAATAAGAAGATAGGAAAGTTTGGAATTTGGGGAATAGGAGATTATACGAAAACATGGATTTTGGATTCGAAACATCTTTTCGAAAGAAGTCTAGTACGTGTTGGTAAAACAATAGAATTTGATTTAAATATTCTTACATATTTAAACAAAGTAATGATGGGACATAAAATAAATCTTGATGAAAATGAATTTTTGAATTACCTTAGTCATTTAAAAAATACAGGATTTCAAATCGGAATGACAACAGCACTTATGGAGAGAGTGCAAACCAAGATTGATTTGAGGATTCTTTCAGAAATGATAACGTCTTTTGTGAAGTTAGATAATATTTCAACGATTAATAAAGATATGGGAAATATTTATTTATCGGAAGATGATTATACGAGAATAAAACAAATATATGATATGGCACTTGCTCAAGGAAAAAATTTAGAGCAATTTAATATAGTATGTTGCTGTATTATGAAAGCATATTTAATAAAAACTTACGATAACTCAGAAAAAAACAAAAAAGTTGATATGTTTATAAAATATTGTTTAGATGTCTTGAATTGTTATTTAGAAAAAGAAATTGTAATATTATCTTTATATATAATGGATGATAATAGAACTCATAAAGTATTTAAAAAAATAAAAAATAATAATGATGTGATAAAAAATATCTTAAATGTTGCATGGGATATTTATCATATTAGGTTGATAGAACAGATTATGTTAAGAGATAATATGAAAAATACAGAACAAGTTATTCTTACGTTCTTTGGAACTGCAGATAATGGAATTATTGATGCTATGCAAGTTAATCCAGTAAAGGCTTTTGTTATAGAAAATGATTATCCGATTTCAATTCATCAAATGAACATTAACGATATATGTAAAAATCGAGAACTTTTGGATAGTGGATACTTAAATGCAAGTGTAAGGGCAGAAAAAATTAAGAATTTAGATTTTAAACAAATTAGAGAAAGTTTAGAAACAGAGATTTTAGAAAAAATAATGTAGTTGATAATGTGTTTTTGTATGATAAAATACTATCTGTTTTACAACTTTTGACTGCCAAAACATGAGAATTTATAAGAAGATACAGAAACTACAAGAAAAATGAAAGTTGTAAAAAGCCTTTAAATACAGGGAAATACGACGATTTAAGGAGATATAAGAACATGATAAAAATACTATTTATTTGCCACGGCAACATCTGCAGATCCCCCATGGCAGAATTCATACTAAAAGACATGGTTGAAAAACGAGGAATCGCAGACCAGTTTGAGATAGCATCCGCTGCCACCAGCACCGAAGAAATCGTGAGAGGCATCGGCAACCCGGTTTACCCGCCTGCAAGAGCCGAACTGGCAAAGCACGGAATCAAATGTGACGGTAAAAGAGCCGTCCGGCTAAAAGCTTCCGATTACGACTACTATGATTACCTCATCGGAATGGACACAAAAAACATGCGTAACATGGAAAAAATAACCGGACAGAAAGCCGGAGGCAAAATGCGATTACTTCTGGAGTACAACCACGAGACCAAATCAGTGCGGGATCCCTGGTACTTTGACTGTTATGAAGAAACCTATCAAGATGTAGTGACAGGGTGCACTGCCCTCCTGAATTATCTGGAAAAGAACGGAAAAATCTGAAAGAAGTGGCTGCTGCAAAGCAGGAGCCGAACCTCAGAACAATGTAAAATACTGGAATGTTAAAAAAATATGTTCCAACAAACTTATTTTTTGCAGCTCGCACCCCATAAAAATGGAAAGCGAACTGCATTTTTTATTAAAGTTTAAACTAATTTGCTCTATATATAACCGTATATGATACGATGTTGCAGTTTTCTGCCCCTGCCGGCTAAAAAACAGACCCTTTTTATGTTCCGGAAAATCAAAAATGTCTGTTTTGGAACAATTTTGGAACAAAATTTTGTGAAAGCCCGAAAAAGCCCGAAAAAGTCGTTTCTATATATCAAATGCTGCTTCTATACATCTTTTGCATCCCCATATGTGGGATGCAGAGCCTTTTATGCGCAGTGATCCAGTGCTCCGATGCGGCAGCTAAGCGATAAGATGCGGCCCGGCCTGTTTCAAATGCGGCAGCTAAGCGATAAGATGCGGCCCGGCCTGTTTCAAATGCGGCAGCTAAGCGATAAGATGCGGCCCGGCCTGTTTCAAATGCGGCAGCTAA
>CAUWJW010000127.1:0-7340 GCA_963558985.1 uncultured Clostridia bacterium
CCTTCATCATAAAACGAATGGCTTTTATTCTTTTAAAGATCACCCTGAAACCAATAAACTGCATCTAGCCCTCCAAAAGCACTTCCATCTCATTGAGCAATTCTTCATATCCTGTTCTTTTTAAGGCAGATACCGGGATCACTTTATCTTCAGCGGACAACTTTAATACAGTCCGTATCTGTCGTATGGACTTCTGTGCTTCGTTTTTAGATACTTTATCTGCTTTTGTGGCCACTACCAGACCATCCAGACCGTAATGACGCAGATATTCATACATTTCCAGATCCTGCTTTGACGGTGCATGACGGATATCCACCAGCTGAATGACTTTTATCAGACCTTCTCTCTGCCGGAAGTAGGTTTCCATCATAGCGCCCCAGCTCTGGGAAATAGATCTGGACACTTTGGCATAACCGTATCCGGGTAAATCAACGATGCGAAACGCATCATTGATTCTATAAAAGTTGATCGTTCTTGTTTTTCCCGGATTTCCACTGACTTTAGCCAGTTTTTTTCTTCCTGTCAGTAAATTTAAAAGAGAAGACTTTCCCACATTGGATCTTCCTGCAAAGGCAATCTCTATCTGATTATCCTGCGGATATTGGTCGGGCTTTACAGCAATTGCCTCTAATTCTGCTTTTTTTATAATCATTCTTCTTCCTTTACCAATGCCTGCTCTAATGCTTCATCAACAGATCTGATTAATACAAACTCCATCTGCTTGCGCACATTCTTTGGAATATCTTCAATATCCCGTTCATTTTCTGCAGGGAGCAATACTTTCTTAATCCCGCCTCTATGTGCAGCCAGCACTTTTTCCCGAATTCCTCCTACAGGAAGCACCTTTCCTCTCAAAGTAATTTCACCGGTCATAGCTACGTCTTTTCTCACCGGAGTATGTGTCAGAGTAGAAATAATTGCTGTACACATAGTTACACCAGCAGACGGACCATCTTTGGGTACAGCTCCTTCGGGAATATGAATATGAAGATCCTGCTCCTTATAAAAGTCATGGTCAATCTCCAGCCTGTCTGCAATGGAACGGATATAGCTGATCCCCGCTTTTGCGCTTTCCTGCATGACTTCTCCCAGCTGTCCGGTCAGTACCAGTTTGCCGCTGCCCGGCACAACAGTCGTTTCAATAAAGAGTGTATCTCCTCCCACTACAGTCCATGCCAGACCTGTGGTCACACCTACTTCCGCTTCTCCGGAAATAATATCATAACGGAAACGCTTTTTCCCCAGATAGTTTTCCAAATTCTTTTCTGTAATGCGGAAGTCCTTTTTCTTTCCGCTTACAATATTTCTGGCTACTTTTCTGCAGATATTGGCGATTTCCCGTTCCAGACTGCGGACACCGGATTCTCTTGTATAGTAATTAATTACATCCCGCACAGCCTTTTCTGAAAAATGGATATTTTCCGGTTGCAGCCCATGCTCTTTTACCTTCTTAGGAATCAAGTAATCCTGTGCGATTTTCACTTTTTCTTCTTCCGTATAACCGGTCACATCAATCACTTCCATTCGATCCAGCAGCGGACGCGGAATGGTGTCTGTTGTGTTTGCTGTTGTAATAAACATCACCTTGGAAAGATCAAAAGGAATCTCCAGATAATGATCCGTAAACTCTTTATTCTGCTCCGGATCCAGAACCTCCAGCAGTGCAGATGCAGGGTCTCCTTTAAAGTCTGCCCCTATTTTATCCACTTCATCAAAGAGGAATACAGGGTTTTTGCTTCCCGCCTCTTTAATGGAAGTTATGATTCTGCCCGGAATGGCGCCAATATAGGTTCTTCTGTGACCTCGGATTTCTGCCTCATCGCGCACACCTCCCAAAGACATTCTTACAAAGTCTCTGTTAATAGCTCTTGCTACGGATTTTGCAATCGAGGTTTTCCCTACTCCCGGTGGTCCTACCAGACATAAAATCGGTCCCTTCATGCTTTTAGACAGCTGGATAACTGCCAGATATTCCAACACCCGTTCCTTTACCTTTTCCAATCCGTGGTGGTCTGCATTCAGAACCTTCTCTGCTTTGGTCAAATCAATATTTCCCTTTTTTTCCTTTTTCCACGGCAGAGATAAAATGGTTTCAATATACGTTCTGCTTACAGAAGCTTCTGCACTGGAAGGCTGCATTCTGCCGAATCGTTTGATCTCTTTTTCCACTTTATCTTCGATCTTTTTATCCAGCTTAAGTTTTTTCAGTTCTTCCAGCCAGTCTTCCACTTCGTCTTCCACATCTTCATTGATGCCCAGTTCTTCCTGGATTACTCGCATCTGCTCTCTCAGATAGTATTCTTTCTGATTTTTATTCATTTGGGACTTAACTTTTGTATTGATGTCCTGTTCAATATTCAGGATTTCAATTTCTCTGGCCAGAAATTCGTTAAGCTTCTCCAGTCTTTCATCTGCATCGAGAGTTTCCAGCAGAATCTGCTTCTCTTCCACTTTAATATCCAGGTGAGAACCGATCAGATCGGCAAATCTTCCCGGCTCTTCGATGCCTGCTACTGTGGCAAATATCTCAGGCGCCAGCTTCTGGTTTACTGAAAGATATTCATCAAAGCTGTTTAAAGCAGCACGCATCAAGGCTTCTGTCTTAGGTGCAATTGCTTCCGGTTCTTCATCTTCCAGTTTTGTAACTGCACATTTAAAGTAAGGCACTTCAAAAATTACCTCATCAATTCTCCCTCTGCACACGCCTTCTACCAGTACTCTTATAGAGTCTCCCGGCAGTTTCAGCATCTGTTTGATTTTTCCAATGGTTCCTATATGGTAAAAGTCCTCCGCAGTCGGCAGGTCTGTATTTTCATCTTTCTGGGCAGAAAGAAAAATATACTGGTTGAGCACCATTGCTTTTTCCAGTGCATTAATGGATTTCTCCCTTCCAATGTCAAAGTGAAGCACCATGTTCGGAAAAACAGTCAATCCTCTGAGCGGAATCATAGGAAGTGTCATCTCCTGTTCTTCCTCTTCACGTTCCTCCTCTTTTTCAACTTCTTCATTGATATTGTTTTCTTCTGTCATAATCTATCCTCCAAATTAATAGAAAGGTTTTATTTACAAACAGGGCGACTTTTCAAAGCCGCCCAGATTTTATGCAGTCTCATCGTGCGCCTTTGCTTTGCTCTGATCCACCAGCAACAGTTTTGGCTCGATTTCCTTATCTATCGTTTCTTTTGTAATGATGCACTTTTGTACATCTTCCCGAGACGGAATTTCATACATGATATCTGTCATAACATTTTCCAGAATTCCTCTCAGTCCTCTGGCTCCCGTCTTTCGTTCAATCGCTTTCTCAGCAATGCGTTCGATCGCTTCACTTTCAATCTCCAGTTCCACATCATCCATTGCAAATAATTTTTTATATTGTTTTAAAAGCGCATTTTTCGGTTCTGTAATAATCTGAATCAACGCTTCTTTAGACAGTTCTTCCAAAGTTACAATTACCGGCAGACGCCCGATAAATTCCGGAATAAGTCCATACTTCAAAAGATCTTCCGGCTGAAGATGCTTCAGCACTTCGGATTCTTCTACTTTTGTTTCTTTTATTTCGGAGTTGAATCCTATGGTTTTTTCTCCCATTCTCCGCTGGATTACTTTGTCCAGACCGTCAAAAGCTCCGCCGCAGATGAACAGCACATTGCTGGTATCAAACTGCAGGAATTCCTGATGCGGATGCTTTCTTCCTCCCTGCGGAGGGACACTTGCAATGGTTCCTTCTAAAATTTTTAAAAGAGCCTGCTGCACACCTTCTCCGCTTACATCGCGTGTAATAGAAGGGTTATCTGATTTTCTGGCAATCTTATCGATCTCATCCACATAGATAATCCCCTTCTGTGCCTTTTCTATATCATAATCTGCTGCCTGAATCAGTTTCAGCAGGATGTTTTCTACATCTTCTCCAACATATCCGGCCTCTGTCAGCGCAGTAGCGTCTGCAATGGCAAATGGCACATTAAGAATTTTTGCCAGTGTCTGAGCAAGAAGCGTTTTACCGGACCCGGTAGGACCGATCATAACGATATTACTCTTCTGCAGTTCTACATCATCGCCTGATGCTTTCGGACTGTTGATTCTTTTATAATGATTGTACACGGCTACTGCCAATGCTTTTTTTGCATCTTCCTGGCCAATTACATATTCTCCCAATATTTCTGAGATTTCCTTTGGCTTAGGCAGCCTGTATTCTTTTCCTGCCTGAGGCGTTCTTCTCTCACTGGCTCGCTCTTCATCTGCAATAATATCCTGACAAAGACCTACACACTCATTGCAGATATATACTCCTGAACCGCTTATAAGCCTTTTGACCTGGCTTTGCGGCTTTCCGCAAAAAGAACACTTCAGTTCTCTGTTTTCATCATATTTTGTCATGAACACTCCCCCTGTTATCTGGATTCCACCACTTTGTCCACAAGACCGTAATCTGCTGCTTCCTGTGCACCCATAAAGTTATCTCTATCCGTGTCTTTTTCAATACGATCAAGCGCCTGACCTGTATTTTCACTGAGGATGCGATTAAGTTTTTCTCTGGTCTTTAAAATCCATTCTGCATGAATCTTAATGTCTTCAGCCTGACCGTTGACTCCTCCCAGCGGCTGATGGATCATAATCTCCGCATTTGGAAGTGCATACCTCTTTCCCTTTTTCCCTGCCGAAAGCAGGAACGCACCCATGCTGGCGGCTAAACCGATACAAATGGTTGAAACATCCGGTTTGATGTACTGCATGGTATCATAAATAGCCATACCGGCCGTTACAGACCCTCCCGGGCTGTTAATGTAAATGCTAATGTCTTTCTCCGGATCTTCCGCTTCGAGGAATAGAAGCTGTGCCACAACAAGGCTTGCCAGATGCTCATCGATCTGTTCTCCTATAAAAATGATTCGATCCTTCAGCAATCTGGAATAAATGTCATAGGATCTCTCTCCTCTGCTTGTCTGTTCAATTACATAAGGGACTAATGCCATTGCGTAAAATCCTCTCTTTCTATTATTGTAACGAGAAGGAAGAATCTTTAGGCAGATTTTCCCTCTCATTACCATTATTCACTGTTTTTTTATGCTTCAAACATAAATTATTTGATCACTGCCTGATCATACATGAAATCAACAGCTTTACGGATACGGATATCCTTTTCCATGTATCCCATATTTACATCACCCAGCATTTCTCTGATTTTATCTGCATCCAGTTTGTACTGAATAGCCATCAGTTCAATCTCTTTATCCACATCTTCCTTGGATGCCTGAAGATCTTCAGCATCAGCAACTGCACTGACAAGCATTCTGGTCTTCACCTTTTTGTAGGCTTCGTCTTTCAGTTCATCTCTGAAGTCCTTTGGTTCTTTGCCCAAGTATTCCAGATACTGATTCAGCTGCATGCCCTGGCTGCGCAGCTGCTGGTCAAACTCATTCATCATATTGGATATTTCATCTTCTACCATTACGCTAGGGATTTCAATATCATTGGCATGATATACTTTTTCCAGTACTGCATTCTTCATCTGGCTTTCTGCTCTGGAAACAGCCGCCTTCTTCATGTCTTCTTCTGTCTTTTTCTTTAATTCTTCTAAAGTATCACATTCGCTGATGTCTTTTGCAAAATCATCATTCAGTTCCGGAAGTTCTTCTTCTTTCACTTCATGCACTTTACATTTAAATACAGCTTCTTTTCCTGCCAGTTCTTCTGAATGGTACTCTTCCGGGAAAGTTACCTTAACATCTTTTTCTCCGCCCGGCTCTACTCCGATCAGCTGTTCTTCAAATCCCGGAATGAAAGTACCGGATCCCAGCTTGAGCGGCTGACGCTCTGCTGTGCCTCCTTCAAACTGCTTGTCATCAGCCCATCCTTCGTAGTCTAAAAGTACCGTATCTCCTTCTTTGGCCGGTCTTTCCACGACTACCATTCTGGCATTTCTCTTCTGAAGCTTTTCCATTTCTTTTTCCAGATCTTCCGGTGTTACTTCAGAGCTGATCTTTTCAATTTCTACACCTTTGTAATCCTTAACTTCAATCTCAGGATAAACTGCAACGGTCAGTGTGACTGTGAAACCCTGTCCCTTTTCCAGCTTGCTGAAATCAGCATCCGGACGATCGATGACATCCAGTTTCAGTTCTTCTATTGCTTTTGGATAAGCGTCTGCAAACAGCTCATTTACTGCATCTTCAAAAAAGATTCCTTCGCCGTAATGCTTTTCAATCAGACTGCGAGGTGCTTTGCCTTTTCTGAATCCATCAATTGTAAATCTGTTCTTGGAAGCCTTATAAGCTTTGATCTGCGCCTGTTCAAATTCTTCTGACGTAAACTCGATTGAGAATTTAACATCGTTTTGCTCTTTTGAGATAAATGTTGCCTTCATTAATTTATATCCTCCTAAAATAATCAAAACATAGTGCATATTATTATACCGCTTTCCCCTTAAAAAGTAAAGGAAAATCAAAAAAGGAGCCGCTTATTGCCCAAAATCGTGCTTAAACCGTTCCTTTTTTCTCTGATAACAACATGTCTTTGCTTTAAATGCATTATCTCTGCCCTAATAGCAGCAGTCCTCTGTAAAATTTGCTTCTCTTCTCCGAAACTACATGATACTTTTCTTCAAGCTGTGCTCCCACCTTCAGCAGTGCTTCCTGATCTCCTGAGAACAGTTCAACCTCTACTTCGCAAATGGGACAGCTTCCCTTCTCTGTAACGATCTTGCCGCTGTCAACAGAAACTTCCAGAAGACTTGTCTCTGTATCAACGCGAAACCTGCGCCGCTCAATCTGCATTTCCATAATAGGATGAAGCTGCTTTCCTTTCAGAATATGAATCAGCTCCTGTCCAATATCACTTTCTTCAAATGTGACCGGATTCGGATTGGTATCCATAACCGGTATATTGATCTCCTCTCTTGTATGGAGCGCACCTTCTGTCTTTCCACCCCACTTCAGAGAAGCAATCAGCTGATCGTCTTCTCTGCGAATCCGATATGCCATATCATTTTTGCACAGATCATAGTCATCTGTATCAAAATATGTGGCATTCATAAAGATTGTTTCTCGAGTGTCCGGCTCCTCCACTTTCTTAAGATCCGGATCTTCCCAAATCCGCGCGGCTGTTTCTTTGTCATTAATCGCATATTTTAATTCAATTTCCATAAAGCTTACCTTTTCAACTCTATCAGACTGTGTACGGTCTTCCTTTGCTATAAAGAAAGGTACGGTTAGCATAATATCATTTTACAACAATAAATTCAAGCAAAACTTGTTCTCAAAGCTTTTATATCGCTTTTTTTACACCAAAAAAGCCCGGAAACACGCCAAAAGGATGCTCCCGCGGCTTTCTATCTTTGTTTT
>CAUWJW010000128.1:0-7324 GCA_963558985.1 uncultured Clostridia bacterium
AATACTTTGAAGATGCCGGCATCATTGCTGTTATAAAAGATCCGCTGCCCCGCAGAGAAGGAGTCATTGCCGTAGTGACAGCAGGAACCGCAGATATTCCTGTTGCAGAGGAGGCTGCAATCACTGCGCAGGCTCTGGGAAATCCTGTAGACCGCATTTATGATGTGGGCGTTGCAGGGATACACCGTCTCTTTGCCAAGCTGGACCGGATCCGAAGGGCAAATGTGGTCATTGTAGTGGCAGGGATGGAAGGTGCGCTTGCAAGTGTAGTGGGCGGGCTGGTGGAACGGCCGGTGATTGCAGTGCCTACAAGCATTGGGTACGGAGCCAATCTGGGGGGAGTCTCCGCACTGCTTTCCATGCTCAATAGCTGCGCCAACGGCGTTGGGATTGTAAATATAGACAATGGATTTGGAGCAGCCTATCTGGCCTCCAATATTAATCGCATATAAGGGGGAAACGCATGAAACTATACATTGATTGTACCGGCGGAGTCAGCGGAGATATGATTCTGAAGGGGCTGATCCGCCTGGGAGGGTCAGCAGAAGCTGCACAAAAAATGGAACTGCCGCAGGAGTGCAGCCATGAAAGCGGACAGAAAGCCGGCGGCGGGACGGCGCATCACAGCCATCACAGTCACAGAAGCCACAGTGAGATTCGCAGTCTGATTGAAAGAAGCAGCCTTGATGAGAAGGTAAAAGAAACGGCCCTTTCCATATACAGAGTCATTGCGCAGGCAGAGGCGAAAGTACACGGCTCAGATGAGGAAAACGTGCATTTTCATGAAGTGGGAAGGCCGGAAGCAATCCGGAATATTGCAGGAACTGCTGCGGCGCTGGAAAGTCTGGGGATCGATGAAATCTTCTGCTCTGAGATTCATGACGGAACAGGAACGATTATCTGCAGTCACGGAGAAATCCCTGTGCCGGTACCTGCTGTAGCAGCGATGATGGAGACCTGCAACTACCGGTTTGTTTCCGAAGAGATTGAAACAGAAATGGTAACGCCGTCGGGCCTTGGGATTCTCATAGGCATCGGCGCAAGACCGGCAGAAGAAATGCCACCGGGCAAAATTGTGAAAACCGTTGTTGTAAAGGGAGGCCGGGATACCGGCAAAGAAGGCATGAAAATCAGCCTGATAGAAAGTGAGCAGTAATTATGACGCAAGCACCTACACCGATACGAAATGACAGCCTGCTGGAGAGCATCCATAAGGCAAAGCAGGACTCTTCTCAGGAAAATACAGTAAAAATGCTCAATGAAGTGGTAAAAGCCAAGCTGCTGTCGCCTGTTTCTCTGGACCGGGAGCCGGAAGCTTCAGGCGAGGATGGCCAGGTGGTTTTGGAGAAAGATACCACCATCAGCTTTGAAATGATAAAAGCTAAAAACGGCGATCTCTATTACCCAGTATTTACCCATGGGGAAGAGCTGCGCAAGTGCAGCGCAGATTCCAACCAGCACAGTATGATCGTAAACTTTGAAGATCTGGCCAACATGATCCTGAGTCAGAGTAAAGTGGTACGAGGTTTTGTAATCAATCCGATGGGAGAGAATATCTGTTTCACATCGGAAATGATAGACGATATGATGAAAGAAATGAAAAAAGAAGCAGCCGCAAAATAAGGCGGAAAGAAAAAGGAGAACATGATGAAACAAGATGTATTAGCAGTAATTGCAGGCGAAGAGTTAACTCAGGCGGATTTTGATGAATTCCTGCAGAGAATACCGGCAGAGCAGAGAGCTTATGCTTCCCATCCGCAGGCAAAGCAGTATTACATGGACCAGTTCATTGCAGCAAACCTGTTTGCAAAATGGGGCGAAGATGAAAAACTCGATGAAACGAAGGAGTTTAAAGATGTGATGGCAAAGCTGAGAAAAGAAGCTATTTCCCAGATGGCCATGACAGAAGTGCTGAAGGATCTTTCCGTAGACGAAGCAGAAGCAAAAGCCTTTTATGATGCCAACACACAGCAGTTTACAAAGGGTGAAACTGTGCAGGCAAAGCATATTCTCGTAGAAACAGAAGAACAGGCAAAAGAAATTTTTGAAGCCATCGAAAAAGGAGAAACTACCTTTGAAGAGGCAGCAAAAGCACACTCCACCTGCCCGTCAAAAGAAAACGGCGGAGATCTGGGAGAATTCGGAAAGGGACAGATGGTCAAAGAATTTGAAGACGCTGCTTTTTCCGCAGAAATCGGAAAAGTGACAGATCCGGTGAAGACACAGTTCGGATATCACCTGATCAAAGTGGAAAAGAGCAATGAAGCAGGAACTCAGGAGTTTGAAGCAGTCAAGACACAGATTGCAGACCAGCTGCTCCAGCAGAAAAAGGCCGCAGCCTTCAACGAAAAGCTGGAAGCCTTAAAAGCAAAATACCTGGAAAAATAAAATTCTTGACTTTTCAGGTCAATCAGGTAAACTTATTTTATGATTTGAATATGAGACAATGAAAAAGAGGAGTAGGGGAACAGTCCTTGACAGAGAGAAAGTCCGCCGGCTGAGAGACTTTTAAGAGAAACATTTCCCGAAGGTTGCTTTGGAGTCTTACTAAAGAAGAGCCGAAGGCACAGACGCTTTCGGAATAAAGGTGGTACCGCGGAATAGATCCGTCCTTTAGCGATAGAGGACGGATTTTTCATTGAGCGGAGACTGCGCACAAAGGAAAGGGAGAAGAACATGGAGAAAAATCTTGCGAAAACATATAATCCAAAGGATTTTGAAGACCGCATCTATGAAATGTGGGAAGAAAAAGGCGCTTTTAAAGCGGAGAGAGATCCGGACAAGAAGCCGTTTACCATTGTAATGCCGCCGCCTAATATTACAGGTCAGCTGCATATGGGACATGCTCTGGACCAGACCCTGCAGGATGTGCTGACCCGGTTTAAAAGACTGCGGGGCTACAGTGCCCTTTGGCTTCCGGGAAGCGACCATGCCAGCATTGCAACGGAAGTGAAGGTAGTGGAAAAGCTGCGTCAGGATGAAGGTCTGGAAAAAGAAGATATCGGAAGAGAAGCGTTCCTGAAAAGAGCCGGGGAGTGGAAACGAATCTACGGAGGGAAGATCACAAAACAGTGCAGAAAGCTGGGTGATTCCTGCGACTGGAGCAGAGAACGATTTACGATGGATGAAGGCTGCAGCAGAGCAGTAAACCACTTTTTCGTAAAACTTTATGAGAAGGGATACATCTACAGAGGAAACCGACTGATTAACTGGTGTCCGGAATGCGGAACCTCTCTGTCTGATGCAGAAGTAGAGCACGAAGATAAGAACGGGAAATACTGGTACTTCCGCTATCCTGCGGCAGACGGAGGGGAAGGCGTTGTCGTAGCAACATCAAGACCGGAAACCATGTTCGGTGATATTGCCATTGCCGTGCATCCGGATGATGAGCGCTACAAAGACCTGGTAGGAAAAAATGTGGTTCTCCCGCTGGTGGGAAGAGAAATTCCAGTCATTGCAGACCCGTATCCAGACCCGGAGAAAGGAACCGGTGCTGTAAAGATTACACCTGCGCATGATGCCAATGACTTTGAAGTAGGCGAACGGCACAATCTGGAGCGCCTGTGCTGCATCAATGAAGATGCAACGATGAACAGCCTGGCAGGAAAATACGAAGGAATGGATCGCTATGAATGCCGAAAAGCATGGGTGGCAGATCTGGAAGCTGCCGGATATCTGGTAAAGACAGAAGACAAGGTGATTCCTGTAGGGGCATGCTACCGCTGCGGTACCGTTATTGAACCTATGCTGTCGGACCAGTGGTTTGTAGCCATGGAAGAACTGGCAAAACCGGCCATTGAAGCAGCGAAAAACGGAGACCTGACACATGTTCCCGAACGTTTTGAAAAGACCTACCTGCACTGGCTGGAAGAAATCCGGGACTGGTGTATTTCCCGTCAGTTGTGGTGGGGACACAGAATCCCGGCCTGGTACTGTCAGGAGTGCGGACAGATTATTGTAGCCGAAGAAGCGCCGGAAAGCTGCAGCATGTGCGGAAGCACAAACCTGAAACAGGATGAAGATGTGCTGGATACCTGGTTCTCCTCTGCACTGTGGCCGTTTTCCACACTGGGATGGCCTGATGAAACAGAAGATCTGAAATACTTCTATCCGACAGACGTTCTGGTAACCGGTTATGATATCATCTTCTTCTGGGTTGTGCGTATGGTATTCTCTGCACTGGAGACAACAGGAGAGGTACCGTTCCATCATGTATATGTCCACGGTCTTGTCAGAGATGCGGAAGGACGCAAGATGAGCAAGTCTTTAGGAAACGGCATTGATCCGCTGGAAATCATTGACCGGTATGGGGCAGATGCTCTGCGTTTCATGCTGACTACAGGCATTACGCCGGGAAACGATATGCGTTTTAAAGAGGACAAACTGGAAAGTGCAAGAAACTTTGCCAATAAACTGTGGAACGCATCCCGTTTTGTTATTATGAACCTGCAGGATGAAGAAGGAAACTTTAAAACCATGTCTGATGAAGCAGGACTTCAGGATGAAGACAAATGGATCCTGTCCAGAGTCAATGATGCAGCCCGCTATGTGACAGAGACCATGGAAAAGTTCGACCTGGCTCTTGCAGGGCAGAGAGTTTACGAGCTGATTTGGAATGAATACTGTGACTGGTACATTGAGATTGTAAAAGGAAGACTGTACGGAGAAGATGAAGCAGATAAGGCAGCTGCCAGATATGTACTGGTAAAAGCACTCAAAGACATGCTCCGCATGTTGCATCCGTTCATGCCGTATATTACAGAAGAAATCTGGAGCTTCCTGCCGAAGGAAGCGGCAGCGAAGGACAACCCGGACAACTTCCTGATTAAAGAAAGATGGCCGGAGTATGAAGAGACTGCCATTTACGAAAAAGAAGTGAAAAAACTGGATATGGCAATGGAGGCGATCAGAAGCATCCGTAATATCCGGGCAGAAGCAGAGGCTGCGCCGAGCAGACAGCTGACTGCCGTGATTGTGGCGCAGTCAGATGCACTGGAAACAGTCAGAGCCGGCGAGCGTTATATTAAAAAACTGGCTAATATTACAGACATTACCTTCACAGAGGATAAGAGCGCAGTTCCGGAAGAAGCCATGTCAGCTGTAATCGGCGGGGCAGAAATCTTCATACCGTTAGATGATCTGGTAGACTACAAGGCAGAGCTTGAGCGGCTGACCAAAGAGAAGAAAAAGTTGGAAGGCGAAGTGAAGCGTGTAAAGGGCAAGCTGTCCAACGAAGGATTTGTTAAAAAGGCACCGGAAAAAGTAGTAAACGAAGAAAAAGAAAAAATGGCAAAATACGAAGCGATGCTGGAAAAAGTATGTGAGAGACTGGCAATGGTGGAAGGAAAATTATAAACAGGGGAAGACAGAATGGATGCAATAAAGAGAATACATGAATTTGACAGGTTTGGCAGCATCCTGGGATTGGAGAGGATGAAGCTTTTGCTAAAAAAATTGAATCACCCGGAAAAAGAGCTTCGGGTGATTCATGTAGCAGGTACAAATGGAAAAGGCTCCGTCTGCCAGTATTTGTACAGAGCACTTCTGGAAAACGGATATCAGACAGGACTGTTTATCTCTCCTTTTATCGAAAAATTCCATGAAAGAATTCAGTTTGACGGAGCCTATATTACAGATGAAGAATTGCAGACCTATACGGAGCAGGTCGTGGCAAAGACAGAAGAAATGGTAGCGGAAGGATTTGATTCTCCTACGGAGTTTGAAGTGGTTACAGCTATTGCTCTTTTGTACTTTGCAAAGAAAAAGGCAGATCCTGTTATTTTGGAAGTAGGCCTTGGAGGCAGGGGTGATTCTACGAATATTGTGGAAAAGCCGCTTGTGAGTATCATCACATCTATTTCTTACGACCATATGCAGCAGCTGGGAAATACCCTTGCAGAGATTGCAGGCGAAAAGGCGGGAATCATTAAGCCGGGCGTACCGGTAGTGTCTAATGTGGCAGAGCAGGAGGCAGCAGCTGTTATTGCAAAGACGGCATATGAGAATGGCTGTGTCCTGCATGATGCAGCAAAGCTGAAATATAATCTGCGCCGGACATCGGCTGCAGGCTCCACACTGGATCTGCATATTTATGGAACCGATTATGCAGATGTGCGAATTTCTATGGCGGGAAAACATCAGGCGGAAAATGCCAAAACTGCACTGACCGCATTGGAAATCCTTAGAAAACAGGGTATAATAAAAGTAAGCCGTGATCGCCTGTACAAAGGAATTGCGCTGGCAAAACAGCCGGGAAGGTTTGAGACTGTACAGGAGAATCCGCGGATTATTTTAGACGGAGCGCATAACGAGGCAGGTGCAGGAGCATTACGGGAAGCGGCAGCATCCTGTTTTCCGGGACAGAAGATCCTTCTGGTGACAGGAATACTGGCGGATAAAGATATAGAGGCAGTGACTGATGAGCTGCGGCAGATTACGAAGGATTTTATTGTGACAGAGCCGGACAATCCGAGGAAGCTGCCTGCAGATGAGCTGGCGCAGATTCTAAGCAGAAAAGGCGCCCGGTGCCGGATTGCGGCAAACGCAGAAGAAGCATTTCGAATCGCTGTAAATACGGAGAATATGGATGTTATTATTTTTGCAGGATCCTTGTACCTGATAGGAAAAATAAGGGAGTTGTGTAAGTGATGTGCGAAAAAGGGAAAAAAGCGGAAAAAGTTTTATTGTTTTATAATCCCCATGCGGGAAACGGGCTGTTTAAGAACAATCTGGACTATATTATAGACAGGTTCCAGTCGGCGGGATTTCAGATTGTGCCGATTCGTGCGGCAAAAGGTCTGGTTCTGGATCGGTTTTTAGAAATCATGGATCCGGGTGAATATAGGCAGATTATTGCAGCCGGAGGTGACGGAACCATTAATATTTGTGTTAATACCATGATTCGCCATGATATCCACCTTCCGCTGGCTATTTTTCCGGCCGGGACGGCAAATGATTTTGCCTATTATTTTGAGATTCCAAATGATATTGACGGGATGATCAATATTGCCCTTGGCGAACACTTTACCAATGCGGATGTAGGGAAAGTAAATGACAGACACTTTATTAATGTAGCTGCTATGGGAGCGCTCATTGATGTAAGTCAGAAGACAGACCCGAATCTGAAGAATACCATCGGCGTCATGGCTTACTACTTAAAAGCAGTTACTGAGGTGCCGAATCTGCGCGCACACCGGGTAAAGCTTATTACGCCGGAAGCAGTCTTTGAAGAAGAGATGTACTTTATGGTAGTCATGAATGGAATTTCTGCAGGCGGATTTAAGCGGATTTCGCCGGAATCGGAGATCAATGACGGGCGCATGGA
>CAUWJW010000129.1:0-7294 GCA_963558985.1 uncultured Clostridia bacterium
ATCGGGTTATAATCATATCGAACATGGAATTCATCGTCCAGGATCTCCAGCTTTGTGCTGACTTCCCGAATAGCGGAATGATAGGTGTTCCGAAGCAGGACAAAGTCCTGAAACTCCTCCATCAGAGGTTTCAGCGGCGCCGGTATTATAGATTCGTCTAATCTGAAATAGTCTTTTTTTTCTATTATCATAGGTATAAACTCCTTCTTCATCTTTTTATTATCCTATGATCTTATTGTACAATATCTTTTGCGCTTAACATATGATGGAATTCTTAAAATTCTATTAAGGTTCGCATTGCAGATGTGACAGCATACTCAAAAGGGCATCGCTTTACATTCTGCGTGCCGCTTCCCATGCCAGATCTGATCGTTCACACTCATTGGCATGCATTGTAATCTGCACACACAGCGGACTTCCCTTCATCTTTTCTGCAGCAAAACTGAGTCCATTTGTCCGCTCATCTAAAAAAGGTCTGTCAATCTGAGCCGGATCTCCAAGAAGAATCAGCTTTGTTCCTGCACCTGCCCGCGTAATGATTCCCTTGGCCTGAGCCGGACTCAGATTTTGCGCTTCATCAATGATCAGCCAGGTATGAGAAATAGAGCGTCCCCGTATGTAATTCATCGCCTCTGCAGTAATAATGCCTGCATCAAAGAGATAGTCAATCTTCCCTTTTAGCTCCTTTTCATTTGGAAAACAAGAATCTGCACTTTCATCTCTGCTTAGAAGAATTTCCAGATTGTCGATGACCGGTCTGAGAAGCGGGGAAATCTTTTCCTGCTCACTTCCCGGAAGAAAACCGATCTCATCGTCAAACTGCGCATTGGATCTGCATACCAGGATTTTTCGAAATTCCGGCCGCTGAGACTCCATGATTTTAGAAAGCCCCACTGCCATCGCATAGAAAGTCTTCGCAGTCCCTGCCATGCCCTTTACGATTACAAGCGGCGCCTCTTTTGCACTCATCATAAGTGCTTCCTGCAGAAAATACTGCCCGGCATTTCTCGGCCTGACCCCATAAGGCTGTTTTCCTGCATATGCTAAAGGACAAACCCGCCCCTTGTGATATCTTCCCAGCATGGTCTTCTTTTCATAAAGATCAGAATTAAGAATAAAAAACTGATTTTCCACAGGTTCCACCGGCATACGCTGCCCCTCTTTTCCTACAGTATAAAGTTCCTCTATTTTCAGTCCTCGTTCCTTGAAGATTTCCAGTTTATGATCTGCCACAAAAGCCCGGCACCTTCCTGTGTACTGATCCTCAGCCTGGGGAACCTGTTCTGTAGTAAAGTCTTCTGCGTGCACGCCCAGCATCTGCGCTTTAATCCTCACTACAATGTCCTTTGTCACCAGGATATTAGGCTTTCCCTGCATTTCCAGTCCCTTACAGACCTTAAGAATCCTGTTGTCCGGGCTGTCCGCCTTCATCCCTTCGGGCAGCGGCACATCTACGCAGTTCAGTTCCAAACGAAGCCGTCCGCCCTCAGGAAGGTTTACCCCTTGTGCCAGGTCTCCAAACTGCCGCAGCTTTTCTAAAAAACGGATGGCCTGCCGGGCATTGACGCCTTTCTCACCATCCGCATTCTTGAGCCCGTCCAGTTCTTCCAGAACTGCAGCAGGCAGTACAATATCATTGTTTTCAAAGGACCAGAGCGCATGAGGCGCCTGTACCAGTACATTAGTATCCAGCACATATGTCTTCTTCATCATTTTCCCCACTTTCTTACTTTGATTTGCTTCCTGAGAAAATTCTATTCTCTATCTAAGTTAAGTACAAGCGGGTCTGTGTAAAATCTATATTAAAAGTCCCTCCCTTTTCCGGGCTGCAGTTTTCCTGCTACTTTATACTCCGTCCCAGATCGATAACATCTTTTAAACCGGGCGCATATTTCATAGAGCCTTTCTCTGCCATGCCTGCTATGGTGATAACCCCTTTATCCTGCCATTTCAGATAGTTATTGATGTACTTGTACTGTGTAACTGCTGCTTCAAACACACCGTTAGACATGGCATTCAAAAGAAGAGCCGTCTGCTTGGGGCGAAATCCTTTCTTTACCCGTGCATACAGACGATCAATAACCAGTTTGAGCTGCGCAGAAATCCCAAACCAGTAAACCGGAGAAGCAAAAACAACCATATCTGCTCTGTCTATCTCTTCTAAAAGCTGTGCCATATCATCTTTCTGCACACATACACCGTCATGAGCAAAACAGTATTCACATGCCATACACGGGCCGATTTTCATTTGCCCTGCATTTTTCACAATAACCCTGTTGCCGTTTTCTCTTGCTCCCTGTGCAAAAGCTTCTGCCATAATATCTGTATTTCCGCCTTTTCTCGGACTGCCTGCAATCACTAAAATGTTCATTTCTTTCCTCCGTAGTATTTTTTGAATATTTTCATTTTACAACAATAGTCTCACGCTGTAAACTATAGATATGACCCGAAAATTAGGAGGTACCTGTTATGAGAAAAGTATTGATTGCTGTAATTGATGGCTGTGCTCCCGAATATCTTACAAGGGAAACTGCACCCGGTATTTACCGGCTGGCTGATAAGGAAGGCTCTTTTGCCAAAACGGTACTTGCAGCTGTTCCTACTGTCACCAATGTGAACCACGCCTGTATCCTGTCTGGCTGTTTTCCGAAAGACACACATGTAGTGGGAAATTACTATTATGACCGTGCCACAGGAAAGCAGGGATTTATCGAAGGAAAAGGCTTTATGCAGGCGCCTACTGTTTTGGAAAAATACCAAAGCGCCGGAGGAAAGACTGCTTTGCTTACTGTAAAAGGCAAGATCCTGGAAGTCTTTGGCTCCGGTGTAGATCTTGGCATCAGTGTGCAGACTCCGGATTATGCACTTTTGTCCAAACTGGGTCTTCCTGAGCCGCCGCAGGTGCAAAGTCCTGACAGCAGCCGGTGGATCTTTCAGGCAGCTTATGCCTGTCTGGAAAAAGAATCTCCTGATCTTGTCTACTGTACAACAAATGATTTTGTCATGCATCACTATGACTGCACGTCAGAAATTGCCCGCAGGCAGATTGCTGCAATTGACCGGTGGATCTGCCGCATCCATGAGCTGGACCCTGAGCGGGAAATCTATATTACTGCAGACCACGGTATGAACCGGAAAACTACGCTGATTGATCTCCAGGCGCTTTCTGATGAAGCGGGGTTTCACATGACCTGCGTTCCGCCGTTAAAGGATCGCTATATTGAAAACCATCTCTATCAGGAGGGCGGTGCTTTGTATCTGTACCTGCACAGGCCTGCTGAAGCAGAGGAGATCCTTGCTTTTTTAGATTCTCTTCCTGCTGTGGAGCAGGTGCTCCCTGCCGGAGAGGCTGCACGCCTTTACCATCTTCCGGAAAAAGAAATCGGCGATTATGTAGCATTTGCTGCCCAAAGCTGTGCTTTTGGAGAGGTTGCGGAGCATGTCCTTCACACAGAAAAGGTGCGTACCCACGGCTCACTTTATGAGCGGACTGTCCCTCTGATTGCCATCAACAGCGCTGCTCCTGCTGACCGGTATACATACAGCAAAGATATTACCTGTTTTTTATAGAGCTATGCCTGATTTTTCTTAAAATATGGCAAAATTTCGGTTTTTTTAAGCAAATTAATACATTTTAAAAAACTTATTAATTCATATAACAAAGCAAGTAAATGTTTGATATTCCCTTGCTGTCAGACAAATTAAGTACTATAATAAATACATAAACAAAAGCAGTATTAATAAAGAAAAGAGGGATATCATGAGTGCTGCAAAGAAAACAATCATTCGGACTTTTAAAGCAATCAAACATGAACTGGATGTTTGTGCCGAACTGATTGATGAATGTGTACAGCATGGAACGCTTAAATAAGCAGCGTTCTCTAAAATAAATATACATGCATATTTTTTCCGGCAGAAGAATCTGCCGGTTTTTATTATTCCGGAGATATCGAATCTTCGATATCTCCTAATTCTTTTGACGGCCTTAAGGTGTGAAATGAGGTAATATTCTCATTCCGCATGATTACGGATTAGAAAAACTCATCATAAATTCATAAAAAAAGAAATTATTGTAAAATTTTGGAATGTTAAAAAAATATGTTCCAAAAGACTAGAATTCCCCTGCAACACCCCATAAAAAGGGATAATATCCAAGTTTTCCCATTGTCTTCCCATCAAAATTCTAACTGATTTGCATAATAAACACGAACTTCATATATCAATTTGCGATTAATCAAGGCTAACTGTAAAAAAAGAAGCATTTTTTATATACCAGAAAATAAAAAATGCCTCTTTTGGAACAAACAATATTAATTTTAAAAGTTGAGTCTTACTCTTTCACAATTTCTAAATACCGATCAAGGCGTTCGTTTACATACTCTGCAGCAAGTAACACCATATCGTCTGCTTTGCCGTCACGATAAAATGCATCAAAAGCATCATAATAGCGTTTACGGTCAGTAAACTTCACATTGATTGCGGGATAGCCGTTACGGATAAGTTCAAGATTTAAAATCAATCGACCTGTTCTGCCGTTACCATCTATAAAAGGATGTATTCCTTCAAATTCGAGATGAAAACGGGCAATGCGTTCAATTGGATGCATTGTCTTTTTACGCTCTTCATTTTCGGCAAGTAACTCCGTCAATTTCGGCTCAATGAGAAATGGTTGTACCGGCTGGGTATATGCACCTGCAATTGTGACAGGAATACGACGGTAAACGCCTTTATCTTCAGGTCTATTTATTAGTACTAATGAATGAATCGCCTTGATTTCCGTATCTCTCAATCTTGTCTTATTTTGTGCAATATCTTCAATATAAAGGAATGCGTCACGGTGCCCGACAGCTTCAAGATGATCTTTCAAGGGTTTACGGTCTATCGTCATTCCTTCAAGCACCATAGCAGTCTCTTTCAAAGTAAGCGTGTTACCTTCGATAGCGTTTGAATTATAGGTAAAGTCAACCATAAATTCATCACGCAAACGCTGTGTTTCGCCTGCAGTAAGCGGACGCATATCGTCAAGTTTAACTTTTTTAATATCAATTTCAGTTAGTATACTTGCAAATCTGCCGCGTTTTCTTTTGTTAGGCAGTTTTCGTTTATCCAACGGTTTTTCTGTTTCTGCAGGTATCATATATAATTTTCCTTTGCGGATAACTCCGTCAATTTCACCATTGGCACAAAGCAAACGAACACGACGAGTAGAGATACCCCATTTTTCCGCCGCCTGTGTAACTGTTAAATATTCCATCTTTCATACCTCCTGATTTGAGGGCTTCTTATATAAATTTAGTATATCACAGTATCGGAATAATTACAATGTGTTTCAGGATTATTTCAACATATACTTGCCGATAATAAGGCTTTCGACAAAACCTTTAATATTTTTACAATTTCTCGTTCCTCTCCTCACAAAGCAGGAAGCCGGTATTTGGATTTAAGCTTTTCTATCCATACTTGCTCCATTTTGGAATAAATGCAGCTGAACAGCACAGCGCAATGAGGATAAGCCCTAAGAGTATATTTTTGTAACTTGTGCTTTCTTTCTGCTACGATACAAAACACGATTTGTATGATGTTTTTCATTCTAAATGCTTGCCTGACTCTGATACGTAAGCATCCTGCTCAACCAGCTGCGCAAATTCTGTGAAATCACTTTTCTTCAGGCTCCGCAGCCCTTTCCTCAGCTTCTTTTCCCTACGTTCATCGGCTATATATTCAAAGCTGCTGTCCACAACATAAGTATGCACCCGATCTGCCAGACGGGAAATTTCATTTGTACAATCAGATTATTATTTTCCAAATATTCCTTAGTTGTGACTCGCTATAATCACAACAGCACCTCTTTCTGCTTCCTCTTTGATGATTTGCCTAATACGAATTACGCCCTCTTTGTCCAATGCATTCGTTGGTTCATCCAACAATAGAATATCCGGCTGCTCCATCTAACTGTTTTTTGTCATTATGAAAAAGAGGCATGAAAAAAGCGATGACCTTTTTGATTACCGCTTCTATGCCCATTATTCAGTTGTTATCGTTGTATGAAGCCTTAATTCTTCATCAACATTTCTTCTTCCGTACAGTACACGGATAACTGTTACCCGCTGTATTTCTATCTCAGGAATATACACCACAAGGTAATTATCCACAGGAACGATACGCAGCCCTTGACTGCGCCACGGTTCTTTCTCATATCGCCGAAAGCGTTCCGGCATTTCTTCAAGGGAAAGTATCATTTTTTCCAGTCGGTTCAGTTGTCCGTCCGCATTCTCCGGCGATTGCAAGTCAAAGGCAATATACTCATATATATTCCTTAAATCGCTGTCCGCCTGTTTTGACAGTTTCACATCAAATATCATAGATTATAATCTTTGCGAATATCCGCAAAAGCCTGTCTTGCGTCTTTCACACGTCCGGCTTTCATATCCGCATACCCTTTCTCAAGTTCTGCGTTAAACTCTTCTTCCGTAAGTGTTGATACGTCAATCGGTTTTTCTCTTGGTATCTTGACATCAAACGGTAAACCACGTCGCATGATAATCTGTTTATAAAACATATTGATTGCATTTGAGGCAGGTATTCCAAGTGCAGATAAAATGCTTTCTGCCTGTTCTTTTACTTCAGGCTCTATTCTTACATAAAGGTTTGCTGATTTTGCCATATCTCATTGCTCCTTTCATAGAGATTTATTTTCTTCTTATTTTTATTATATTACGACGTGCGTACAAAAGCAATACATTTATGCACCGACAATTTTATTGAACAGTTCCAAAAGCACATCTCCGATATAGTATTGTTCCGTATAACTGAAATACGCCCAATCTTCATGCAGCATATACCGGATATTCAGTTTCAAAACATCTTTGATGATATGCTTTATATCCAATGCGGTTCAAAGGTTCACGGCTGATACCCGCCATAACCGCAAGCCGTAACTGTGTAACACCATATAAAGCTCGCTTTTCCTTGAATGCTTCTATCCACTCTTTATCATTCAGTTATTATCACTCCCATCTTTTTCAAATGTGACAATTCCTGTATTGCCGTACTTTGTCCAATCCTCCGGTAAGCCCATGAGCCTTTCACTTTCAATCGGCGTCAGATAACGGATAAATCCCTCTTTTTCTTCTCCCTCATACCAAAAGGAAAACACGCCCGAACCCACCGGCTAGTAAGGTGGGAAAAGGGTCATCTGGTCGTCCAATAAGAACGGCTGAAAATAGAAAAGGAACGTCATTTAGGCGTTCCATAGTCTATAAAATATTCAATTTTTTTCTTGTTTCAATACTGA
>CAUWJW010000130.1:0-7293 GCA_963558985.1 uncultured Clostridia bacterium
AGCCTTCTACATAAACTTCTGTGCCAAGGGGAATCACGCTTGGATCGACTGCAATCTCTCCCACTCGCGCCTGCGTACCCATGGCTGTTGTTCCTCCGCCGGTATAGGCATATGCTTTTACAGTAAATTTTTCTTTGTATTCTTTGCCCTGAATCATGCCTCTGGTGCTCTTTGCCACGATTTTGTCACGAGGCTTTTTCACCAGCTGCCTGTCCAGTTCTTCCCGCTTGCTTTCTTTTCCGTCAGAATAGGTCACTTCATAAGTCACCTGCTCTTTTCCTTTGCGCCCTTTCTGCAGGACTTTGGTTGTACCTGCAGCCAGTTCATCGCTGCCGGTGGTTCTTACCCTGAAATTGACCGGCTCTGCCACTTCTTCAATTTCTTTTGTGATCCGGTTGATCACAATCTCGGTTCCTGCTGTAACAGTCTGGCTCAGCGCCGGTCTGACTTTATCGTCTCCATCTACAGTCACTTCCAGCTTTTCGAGCACATGTTCCACGGTTCCCGGCAGAGTTTTCACTTCTGTAGTATTTCCGTCCGCCTGCAGGGTAACGGGTACAGCCCTGACAATCTCTATCCGGCTGCCGTCTTCAAGAAATGTATCTGCGGCCGGTTTAAGGGAATCCTCCTTTGCCAGATGAATCTTCTCTTCCTTCAGAAACTCCTCCACTGTACAGCTCTTTGTCTCCACAGCACAGGCCTGTCCGTCAATAATCAGCCGGATTTCCTTTGGTACCATCTGTGTCAGAACCACACTGCCAAGTCCGATGACTGCAGTAAACAGACAGATGCACAGTATCAGGCTTTTCCACTTTTTTATCTTGCTAATCATTTGCTGTTCCTTTATCCTTTTCCACAAAAGAAAACACAGCATATCATTTACCAATACACTGTGTTCTTTTATTATAGCATACTAATGTTTCCTGTCAAGTTTTTGCCCCCTCCCCCCTTTTCTTTATCCCTTTGAAATCGTGCATTTTTCAACATTCTTCCCATATCAAAAAGTTCAAGATGCTCTTTATTTCTCTCTCTCAATACCGCAACTTTGTACTTTGATACAGCAAATAAAATTTTTTAGCATCCATCTTGACACTGGCTGCACTTCGTGTCATAATGCAGCCATAGTTAATTAGTCAAGTAACTAACCAACTACCGTTATTATAAAAGAAGGAGGTTCATTATGAAGCTGGACTTTGATTCCGGAAAGCCGATCTTTTTACAAATCTCTGAGGGTATTGAGGATGCCATACTCTCCGGGGCCTTTCCGGAAAAGGAACAGATTCCCTCTATTACAGAGCTTTCTGCCAGCTGTAAAATCAACCCGGCAACGGCTCTTAAGGGGGTAAATTTATTGGTGGATTCCGGCATCGTGTATAAAAAAAGAGGTGTAGGTATGTTTGTAAAGGAAGGTGCTGTTGAAAAGCTGCAGCATATGCGAAAGGATCAGTTTTATGACCGCTTTATCTCCGGTCTTGTAGATGAAGCCCGGCGTCTGGGGCTCACCGCCGAAGACGTAAAGAATCTGATCGAAAGGGGGTTTAAAGAGTAATGAGTATTGAAATTACAGGCGTATCGAAAACATTTCGGGATGCGCGCGCACTGGACAATGTATCTGTCTGCTTTGAGGAAAACAAAATCTACGGTCTCCTTGGGCGTAATGGTGCAGGCAAGTCCACCCTGCTGAATATAATTGCCAGTCGCATTTTTGCAGACAGCGGCCATGTGACGGTAGACGGAATGCCTGCCGTGGAAAATGATGCGGCACAGCAAAGGCTTTATCTCATGGGGGAGCAGATGCTGTATCCGGAGAATATGCGGATAGAAGAGGCGTTCCGCTGGTCTTGCGAATTTTATCCTGATTTTGATGCTGCTTATGCACAGGAACTTGCAGTGCTTTTTTCTCTTGATCCGCAGAAAAAGGTCAGATCCCTGTCGACAGGTTATGCTTCTATTTTCAAAATTATCCTTGCCCTTTCGGCAGGAACGCCTTATCTTCTTCTGGATGAACCGGTTCTGGGGCTTGATGCCAACCACAGGGAACTGTTTTACAAAGTGCTCATTGAGCGATACAGCACTCGCCCTTGTACCATTATTTTATCCACCCATCTTATTGAGGAGGTATCGGGTGTCATTGAAGAGATTGTCATCATCAAAGACGGGCGTGTAATCCGCAGCGAATCCTGCGAATCTCTGCTTTCCAAAGGATATACGGTTTCCGGGAAAGCCGGCGCTGTAGATGAATTTATCAAAGGCAGAGAGGTCATTGGGGTCATACCCTGGGCGGTCTGAAAACTGCTTATCTTATGGGAACGATGGACCCTTCCAGGATCCCTGATGAGCTGGAAACAGGCAGGCCGGATCTGCAGAAAATCTTTATCCGGCTGACAAATTCTTAAGGAGTGTGATTGTGATGAATTTATTAGCAAGTTATCGATATCAGATGATCGATCATAAAAAGGCACTGCTCATCTTCTACGCAGTTATGGTCGTTCTTTCACTTTGCCTGGGAGGACTGACAGCTTTTTTACAGGCAGGTGTACTGTTAAATGACGATCTGATCCGCATCAATGGCCCGGAAGCGCCTACTTTGTTATTTCTCTTTATCGTAGGGCTGTGTACGTTTAAGGAAAACTTTCTCATGTCCCTGCAGAATGGAATCTCAAGAAAGACCCTTTTCACCGCCAAAATGCTCACCATGGCCACTGTTGCCGTCATTGCAGCAGCTGCGGATTCTCTGCTCTATCTGCTGACAAAAGTTCTGTCCTATCTGACAGGTTTTGCCTATGTGGTGACGCCCATGTACAAATCGCTGTATGGCGGTCAGGATACGGGAACTGTTCTCTCCATTTTTTTGCAGGCTTTCCTGGAAATCGTCATGGCACTGGCGGTCATGGCGGCAGGCTATTTTCTCACGGTGTTGTTCTACCGTCTCAACAAAGTGGGAAAAGTGGCGGTAAGCGTTGGGGTGCCTTCCTTATTTCTGTTTGTGCTCCCCTTCTGCGACATCTTCTTTTTTCATGGAAAATATCTGGCGCTTATGAATCAGATAATCTATTATATCACCCATCGTCCCGGATTTCTTGTGGGCTGTGCCCTTTTGTGCTTTGCAGTATGCAGCGTATTCTCTTATTTGCTTATGCGCAGGGCGGAAGTGAAAAAATAGAGGCGCTTTTACAAAAAATCGGATGCTGTACGGCGTTTTACACCGGCCTGCATCCGATTTTCCTTTTTTTCCTGTTATTTTAAAAATCCTGATATAATCTTTTCTTCTGCTTCTTCTTCTGTCAGACCAAGGGTACGCAGTTTGAGAATCTGTTCTCCTGCGATTTTTCCAATGGCAGCTTCATGAATCAGCTCGGCATCTACATGGGATGCTACCAGTGAAGGAGCCGCTTCTACTGTTCCTTCATCTGCCAGTATAGCGTCACATTCCGAGTGTCCCGTGCACCGGTTTTCCCCCCGGATGCAGGAATTGAAGATCTGATGGGAATGTCCTTTTGCAACAGAACGGGAAATGAGATCGGCTCCTGCTCCTTCTCCCTCTAAAGTCACATCAAAATCAGTCTGAGCCTTTTCATATCCGTCTGTCATAATCCGTTCCCGTACAATGAGCTTTGCTCCTGCGCCCAGCTTGCCGCCTGTCTTTCTTACTGTACTGTCTACGCCGCGGATCTGCACTGTATCCATCTCCAGACTGGCATCTTCTTCAAGATATACTTCTGTCACCGGATCAATGCGCCGTGCGCCTGTACCGCTTCCTGTCCCTACATGTTTTTCAGAATATACCACATGAGCCCCCTTAGCCAGGAAGAAACGGTGGATGCCGTTGTGGCGGGCTTCTTCGTCACTGTCTGTATGAACGCCGCATCCTGCTACAATGGTTACATCTGCACCTTCACCGATGTAAAAGTCATTGTACACCAGATCATCAATCTTCCCTCTTGTGACACAGGCCGGAATGGCAATCTGCTCTCCTTTTGTTCCCGGTTTCACATGAATTTCCAGTCCGGGCTTGTCCTGTTTTGATTCAATTTTTACATTTTCAGTAGACTGACGTCCTGCACAGCCTCCATCTTCTCTGATATTAAATGCGCCTTTAAAGTCTCCGTCATATTCGGAAACAATACGAAGCAGTGTCTCTGTAATCTTATTCACGGCAAATATCCTCCTTTCCCTGCGGACAGCGCACTGTACGCTCTTCTGACAGCAGTGTAGGCAGAATCTCTTCTCTGGAGCCTGCCCGCTTCACCTTTCCGTCTGCAATCACAATAATTTCATCTGCAATGGAAAGGATCCGTTCCTGATGAGAAATTACGAGGATGGTTCCTCTCTTTTCCTGCCGCAGCTCCTGAAAGGTCTCTACAAGGCGGGTAAAACTCCACAGGTCAATGCCTGCTTCCGGCTCATCAAAAATGGAAAGCTTGGCATCACGAGCCAAAACCGATGCGATTTCAATTCGCTTGCTTTCTCCTCCTGACAGGGCTGCACTCAGTTCCCGGTCAATATACTCTTCGGCACAAAGTCCCACTTTTCCCAGCAGTCCGCAGATGGCTGCATCATCTAATCCGCCTCCTGCTGCCAGATCCAGCAGATCTCTTACGGTAAGTCCCTTAAATTTTACCGGCTGCTGAAAGGCATAGGCAATTCCTTTTCTGGCTCGTTCTGTTACATCAGCCTGTGTGATATCTTCTCCTTCCAGAAGGATCCTGCCTGAAGCAGGCTTTACAATACCGGCAATCAGCTTGGCCAAAGTCGTTTTTCCCCCGCCGTTGGGGCCTGTTACGACTGCCAGTTTTCCCTTTCCTATTGTTATGTCGATATCTCGGATAATTTCCTCGCCATCGGGCAAATCCCAGGCGATATGTTCCAGTCTAAGCATGCTTCCTCCTTTACAGACTCTTTAAATATTCAATTTCTTCCCGCTTTAGTTTGCGATAATGCCCTTCTTTCAGACGCCCCAGATATAAATCTCCCACGGCTGTGCGCTGCAGCTCCTGCACACGATTTCCCACTGCGGCAAACATCTTGCGCACCTGCCGGTTCTTTCCTTCATGGATCTGAATTTCTACAATAGCGGAGCGTTCTGTCTGTCGTTGTACTTTTACTTGTGCCGGCGATGTGATAAATCCGCCGATATCCACGCCTCTGCGGAGTTTCTGCACTTTTTCTTTTGACAGTACACCTGCAACTCTGGCCACATAAGTTTTTGTCACTTGATGCTTGGGATGGGTCAGTCTGTAGGCCAGATCTCCGTCATTGGTCAGAAGAAGCAGTCCTGAGGTGTTGTAGTCCAGTCTGCCTATGGGAAAAAGTCTTGCGTTTACATCGGTAATCAGGTCTGTAACGACAGGTCTTCCTTTTTCGTCCTGCATGGATGTAATATATCCCACCGGTTTGTTGAGCATAATGTATTCTTGTTTTTCTTCGCCGCGTATTCTCACGCCGTTGACTTCTACTGAATCAGATGGTTTTACATCATATCCCGGCTCATGTATGGTGACCCCATTTATCTTTACATTTCCGTTAATGGTCAGTTCATCGGCTTTCCGCCTGCTGGCCACTCCTGCATGGGCAATATATTTGTTTAATCTCATAGCATCTCCTTCAATTTTGTTCCGATTGATTTTACCATACTTTTATCAAAATTTCTATAGCCTGTATGATGTCATTCCCATGAAAAAAGGTGCCGCTTTCAGGTTTTTTCCGTTCCCTTAAAGCGGCAGCCTCTGTTTGTCACTGTTTCTTGTTATTCTGCTGTTTTATTCTCCCAGGTAGTACCGTCCCAGTGCGTCTGCACCCATGATGGCTGCATATACGTCTTCCGGTGTTACTGCAAACGGCATATTCCCCAGTGTATCGTTGTCTGCTGCTGCAAGGCGGGCAACCTCCATGATCTGTTCCTGTTTCACTTCTTTGATTCCCAGTTCAGCCAGGGTAACAGGCAGTCCCACTTCTATGCAGAATTCCATTACTTCTTCCAGTTCTTCTTCGCAGGCATTTTCTAAAACCAGCTGCACTAGTGTACCAAAAGCTACTTTTTCGCCGTGATACAGGCTGTGCGTCTCTTCAATTGCTGTCAGGCCGTTGTGGATGGCGTGTGCACCGGCAAGGCCGCCGCTTTCAAATCCGATACCGGAAAGGTAGGTGTTCGCTTCGATGATATTTTCTACTGCTTTGGTGCATACTTTTTCTTTTGCAGCCAGCATGGCGTTTACGCCGTCTGTCATAAGGGTGTCATAGCACAGCTCTGCTAAGGCCATGGCTGCCAGTGTTGATTTTCCTCCTACACAGTTTCCTGCATCAGACTGCTGGCATGCTCTTGCTTCAAAGTAGGTTGCCAGGGCGTCTCCCATTCCTGAAATGAGAAGGCGGGCAGGTGCTTTGCTTACGATATCGGTATCTACAAGCACCAGGTTCGGACTTGCCGGCAGGAAGAGGTATTCTTCAAAGATACCTTCATCTGTATAGATAACGGATAATGCGCTGCATGGTGCATCGGTGGATGCGATGGTCGGTACGATGACTACCGGCAGTTCCAGATAGTGTGCTGCTGCTTTTGCAGTGTCATGGATCTTGCCTCCGCCGATTCCTACAATTACGCTGCATCCGGCAGCTTTGCAGGATTCCATGATGCGGTTGATTTCTGTTTTGCAGCATTCTCCGTTGAAGACTTCATATATGATCTGTGTGTCGCCCTGTCCCTCTTTGATGGCAGGTTCGACTCTTTTTCTGCCGGATGCACTGGTCAGTACAAACAGCTTGTCTCCAAATGCGGATGCATGTGTACATAAGTTTTTCATTTCTCCTTTACCCTGCACGTATCTGCTCGGGCTCCCAATAATCTTGGCCATGATTGTTGTACCTCCTGTTTTTTGTGCTTTTATGATAACACAGCTCTTGTACGGCTGGCAATGGATTTTGCTATGTTTTGGCGGAGGCGCTCCCGGGTTTTTTGACGGTTTTCCGGCAGGCCGGATTGCGCCGGAAATGGCGTGACTTAGCAGGCGGCCGACAGTCCGGAGAGAACCGGAAATGGCGGGCTTAGCAGGCGGCCGACACGCTGCTCAGCTCTTTGGGGCGCCTTGGGGCGGTTTCTGGAAGCAATATGTGCGATACAGGGTAGCGGCTCTGGCTGTACAGGGCAGCGGCATATGTTCCGATTTGCCATTCTTACGATTACTGGAACAAAAAAATCCGACTACAGCGGAGTTTGAAACAGATTTAAAGGTCTAATTTGCGCTTATTCTTGTATTTTTCACAACTAACTTGCTCTCTTTTGCTCCTTCTTACAAA
>CAUWJW010000131.1:0-7240 GCA_963558985.1 uncultured Clostridia bacterium
ACCAGACTGAAACCCGGTTTACTTTTGTAAATCGGGGTTTTTTATTATACAGAAATATCGATTCTGCTGAAGAAAAGGTAATTACCTTGACAGAGGGCAAGGGGAAAAACACCCACTACTGCCTCCCTAAATAATATTTATAAAAAACGAGGATTTTACTATCCTCGTTTTTGTACGTAAGTATGAAGAACGCAAATATTGCAAAAACATCAACAAAATCAAATAGCAAAAATTCGCACAAAGTTATTTTTGGTTGGAAAAGGCATCCACAGCCGTGCGAGCCTCTTTTGGATGATCGGTTATAATCCCTGCGGCACCCATTTTCAGGCAGGATTCCATGGACTGAGACGTATTTACTGTCCAGATATAAACAGGGAGCCATGCTTTGCTGCACTGTGCAATAAAATTATTAGAAGCCATACTTTCCTCGATCACAAGGAAATCTACATTTAACTCACGCAGCGCATTTAGGCGGGCTGCTCCCAGATTTCCAAAAACACAGTACCCGGCTGTGTATTCCGGATAATGTGTCTTCAGAATCTTAACCAAATCATATTCCAAAGACATGATCTCACAGTTTTTCTGAAAATGATTCTCTTCAACTACACGCGTAACAGCCTTTACAATATTTGTTTTTTCGTGGCCGTGAAGTTTCAGCTCAATCAGTAAATCGATTTTCCCGCGGGAATAGTCGATGACTTGATCCAAGGTTGAAATACGGCCTGTTTTTTTATTTTGCTTTACGGTCAGTTTAGAGAGCTGCGCTGCTGTCAAATCATAAATATTTACATTTTCTCCTGTAAGCCTTTTCAGATTATCATCGTGGATAACCATAGGTATGCCATCCTTAGAAAGTAAAATATCGACCTCTGCATAATCAGCATTTGCATCAACAGCGCCCTTGATTGCCTGAAGGGTGTTTTCTGCACCATGCTGACTGCCCCGATGTCCGATCACAATTCGGTCGTAGGAATTGGGCTGAGAATACAGGATTCCGAAAACGATGAGAAACAGCAGTGCAAAAGTGACTGCCCAGATCGATTTTTTATGTTTTTGGTAAACAGAGAGACCTTGTATTTTTCCGGCAAGAAAAAGGGAGATCCTTTTGAAAAAACTATAGATGCAAGAAAGTATGCCATGAGTTTTTTGGAGTTTCTGCTCAATACTGGGTACTGCCTGTTCATTTAAACTTACTTTTCCGCTGCAGAGGATATAGGTTGCTACGAGGAAAGTAAAGATCAGAAGTGTAAG
This sequence comes from uncultured Clostridia bacterium, assembly GCA_963558985.1. GTDB lineage: Bacteria > Bacillota > Clostridia > Peptostreptococcales > Anaerovoracaceae > Hominibacterium. The sequence goes on from CAUWJW010000131.1 coordinate 1,252, forward strand.
GCAGATCTGCAGTCCTTCACCCAGAAGAAAATGAAGGATGCTTTTCCAGGAAAAGAAGAAATTTCCTAAAATTTCAGCAAGGCTGGCATCGGAGATCCCTGCGTAGTAGGTAGGGATCACCCCGGGGTATAAAAGCAGCACGCACCACAGCAGGATTACAAGGAGCAGTGGGATTATATTTCTCAGTCTGGCAGAAAGAAGAATGGACAGGCTGAATCGGAAGGAACGGCCGAATTTGCGTCTGCGGAGAACCATAATAGGGAGAACAAAAATTGCACAGAAAAACAGCAGATACATGATGATATAAAAGAACACCATTAAGATACTGCCGGGCAGGGATTTATACAATTCGCCTGTAATAAAATTGGGAATCTCGCCGTCCGGATGGATCGATGGAGCAAAACCAAGTCCAAGCAGAGGCAGAAGTCCGAGTGCATACAGTACAAAGCCGATAAAGCCGAAGCTCTTCAGACTTTTAAAAGTTGTGAGAGCCATTTTCATGGAGTCAGCCAAAGAAGCAGATGCATCGGTATAGCGATAGTAAATCATTAAAATAATGACTGCATATTCGAAATACGCTAAAAAAGCGGCAATCATACCCAGGAGAATTGTTCCCAGGATTCCCGGTATATTCATAAAGAAACCGGCAATATCGCCGTTAAAAACCATCTCATGTCCGCTCAGGGTTAAAACTCCCTGGGTGATGCCGGATAAGATCGGGCGAAAAATCAAAGAACACAATAACTTATAGACAATTTCAAAGAGCAGCAGCGAAGGCAAAATCTCCAGAAATGTCATAAACGCAGATCCTGTCATAGTAAGAACAGGTGATTTCAGATGTTTCATGTCCATTACTCCAAAGTCTTTTCTTTTCATTATAGGCGTTCACGGCAGTGAATTCAAGAGCGTATGAAAATTGCTGTTTTGTTCATAATGAAAGAAGGAGGCATTTTGGTGAGAATTTATGCAAGGGCAAGACGGCGTATGATAAAATACAGCATTTTTGCCGGAATCTTCTGCCTGTTCCTGCTGAACCTTTTTTTTCAGCCTTTTGTACATCTTTTTCCCGGAGAGAAGGTTACTGCACCGCAGATACATGAGGCAGAGCAGATTTTTTCCCGGAGAGAACTGCTGTTTGAGGATTATTGGAGACTGCTGGTGCAGACAGGTCTTGGAAAACCGGCTGTAGACAGGCTTCGGGAAAATCCGGTGCAGGGAAAGAAACTCCTTCTGGAGATTCAAAAGCAGTATTTGGAGAAAAGAGAGACGGTGTGCCGATCGGGAACGCTTTTCACAAAGCAGGATCTGGCAGAAGAGCATGTGAAGAGACGACGGATACTGGTGGATTTGGAAGACGGCGATATTTTGATTACTTTCTGTTCCCACAGCTTTGGCTGGAGACACGGTCATGCAGGGCTGGTTGTTGATGCAAAGAGAGGAAAGTGTCTGGAGGCAGTCACACCCGGTTCTGTTTCTTGCATTAAAAATGTAGCGCATTGGAAGCGATATGGAGAGTTTGTTGTTTTACGCCTGGAGAAGGCTCCGGCATCCGTGCGGAAAAAGGCTGCCCGATTTGCTTTGGAAAATCTGACCGGTGTGCCGTACAGCCTGACAAGCGGCTTTGGGAAAGGGGAGAATGCGGCGCAGTGTGCATATTTGGTGTGGCGTGCATTTGCACATGTGGGATATGACTTAGATGCTGACGGCAGGCATCCGGTTACTGTAAAGGATCTGGCAGGCAGCAGAGCGCTATCGGTTGTTCAAATTTTGAAATAATTGACTGAGTATGATTGAAAATGAAATAAAATGATTGACTTTGACCGAATAAGTGCTATAATGAAAAACAACAGGAGGAAGTGAAATGTTACAGGATGAGCGGCACAATCGAATTTTAAAACAGCTGAGAGTGAAGCATGCAGTAAAAGTTGCAGAGCTGGCAAAGGACATGGAAATCAGTGAATCCACCATACGAAGGGATATTAATGAATTGCACCAGCAGGGGCGGCTGAAAAGGGTATTTGGAGGAGCCGTATCCATCGGAGGAGATCCGGTTGCAGCAGAAGCAGATGTAGCAGCAAAATCCAGGGTCAGCATAGAAGAAAAAGAAAAAATAGCAAGATATGCAGCAGCGATGATTAATGATAACGATTTTGTTTTTCTGGATGCAGGTACTACAACCGAAAAAATGATAGACTTCCTGGAAAAGCGCAATGTGACTTATGTAACGAATGGAATCATGCATGCGAAAAAACTTATCGACCATGGATTCCATACATACATGATAGGCGGTTTTTTACGGACCTCCACAGAAGCGGTCATTGGGGAGGCAGCGATAGAGACTATCCGGAAATATAACTTTACCAAATGCTTTATGGGAACGAACGGTATTGATAAGGAACGCGGCTTTTCAACACCGGATATAGGAGAGGCTGCGGTAAAGAGAGCGGTAATGGAGCAATCTTATGTTTCCTTTGTTTTGGCAGATCACACAAAATTCGGCATAATTTCACCTGTCACTTTTGCGGATCTGGGAGATGCATGCATCATAACGGATCAGGCAGTCAGTGAAGAACTCCATCAGCATACCGTAATCAAGGAGGTAGAGTAACATGATTTATACAGTCACTTTCAGCCCGGCGATCGATTATGCAGTTTATATGGAAGGGCTGAAACAGGGGGAAACAAATCGAACGAAAAAGGAAACTTACAGTTTCGGGGGAAAGGGAATTAATGTATCTATTGTTCTCAGCCGTTTAGGGATCGCAAGCAGAATGCTGGGATTTGTCAGCGGATTTACCGGAGAGGCGCTGGAAAACGGACTGAAAGCACAGGGGATGGACACGGATTTCATTCATTTGGATGAAGGCATCACCCGGATTAACATTAAAATCAAAGCAGAGCAGGAAACAGAGATTAACGGGCAGGGGCCCAAAATTCCAGAAGAGAAACTGGAGATGCTTCTGAAAAAACTGGACTGCTTGAAAGAAGGAGACATTGTGGTCGTATCGGGAAATATTCCTGATACACTGCCGAAAAAAATTTATGAGATCATGATGCAGCGGCTAGAAGGAAGGGGAATCCGGTTTGCAGCAGATGCAACGGGGGAACTTTTAAAAAACGTCTTAAAATACAGACCTTTTTTTGTGAAACCCAACAGGAGAGAGTTGGAAGAGCTAGTGGGGACGAAGATACAGACAGAAGAGGCACTGCAGAAGGGAGCAAAGCAGCTTCAGGACTGGGGAGCCTGTAATGTACTGGTCTCCCTGGGAGAAGACGGTGCTTATCTGCTTTGTGAAGACGGAAATGATTATCGGATCGGGGCAGTCAGAGGGACTGTAAAAAACACGGTAGGCGCAGGGGACTCCATGGCAGCCGGATTTTTAGCCGGTTTTCTGGAAAAAGGAGATTATGAATATGCGCTTCGTCTGGGGACGGCAGCAGGTTCTGCGACAGCCTGCTCTGAGGGACTGGCGGAAAAAGAAGAAATTTGGAGTTTTTTTTCAAAACTGTAAACGAAAAAGGAGATGGCAATATGCATACGGTTGATTTATTGAATAAAGAATCGATTCTGACAGGGGTGAAGGCAGGTTCGAAGGCTGAGGCAATCGATCTGCTCATTAATCTTCATGAGAAAGCGGGAAACCTGGCTGATAAAGCTGCATACAAAGAAGGGATTCTGGCCAGAGAAGAACAGGGGACGACAGCAGTAGGAGAAGGAATTGCAATCCCGCATGCGAAAAGCAGAGCGGTAAAGCAGGCTGCACTTACTGCAATAACGGTTCCGGAAGGGGTGGACTATCAGGCACCAGATGGAAAAGACTCTAATATCTTGTTTATGATTGCAGCACCTGAGGATGGAGATCTTCATCTGGAGGTTCTGTCCAGGCTTATGACCCTGCTGATGGATCTGGATCTGCGGAAGGAACTTTTGGAAGCGAAATCTCCGGAAGATTTTCTGAAAGCTATCGACCGAAAGGAAAAGGAGCGCTATCCGCAAGAGGCAGGCGAACAGGAAGAAGATGAGGCATCAAACCGGAGTGAGAAACAGGAAGACAGGGCGGTTCGCATTCTGGCAGTTACAGCATGCCCTACAGGGATAGCACACACTTATATGGCAGCAGAAGCACTGGAAAAAAAGGCAAAAGAGATGGGGTATTCACTTAAAGCTGAAACCAATGGTTCAGGCGGGGCAAAGAACGTTCTGACACCGGAGGAAATCGACCGGGCGGACGGCATTATCATTGCGGCAGATAAAAATGTCGAAATGGTTCGCTTTGATGGAAAGCCGGTATACAAGACGAACGTGTCGGCCGGAATTAATAAGCCGGAAGAACTGATCAATAAAATCGCCAAGGGAGAAGCGCCGGTATTTCATTATAAGGGGGACAAGACAACCTCTGCAGGAGAACTGGAGAAAGAGGGAATCGGGCATCAGATTTATAAGCATCTGATGAACGGTGTATCCTATATGCTTCCATTTGTCATTGGAGGCGGAATTATGATTGCACTGGCATTTTTAATCGACACCATTGCCGGTGCACCGCGAAATTCTGATTTTGGGACATATACAGAAGCTGCCGCATTCTTTAAGACCATCGGCGGTGTTGCTTTCAACTTTATGATGCCGGTTCTTGCAGGATATATTGCAAGGAGCATTGCAGACAGACCGGGGCTTGCTGTAGGATTTGTGGGAGGATCGATTGCCACTTTGGGAAGCACCTTTGCAAATGTAGGAGGAGATACAGCAGCAGTATCCGGTTTTCTGGGAGCCCTGATTGCAGGTTTTGCAGGAGGACTTATTGTGCTGGGGCTGAAAAAACTGTTTGCCTTCCTTCCGGAAAGCCTGGAAAGTATGCTTCCCGTACTGATTCTTCCCCTTTTGGGAACCGTTCTGATGGGCGCGTTTATGTGTTTTATTAATCCGGCAGTCGGTGCGCTTAATACGGCGATTACAAATGGCCTGAACTCTATGGGAAGTTCGAGTCAAATCGTGCTGGGATGTCTGCTGGCAGGTATGATGGCCATTGATATGGGAGGACCTTTTAATAAAGCAGCTTATGTATTCGGAACTGCAGCAATAGCCTCCGGAGGATTTAACATTATGGCAGCAGTTATGATCGGCGGTATGGTTCCTCCTATCGCAATTGCACTGGCAACGACCTTTTTCAAAAATAAATTTACTGCAGATGAAAAGAAGGCAGGTCTTGTAAACTATGTGATGGGGCTGTGCTTCATTACAGAAGGGGCGATTCCGTTTGCAGCTTCAGACCCGCTGAGAGTGATACCTGCCTGTGCAGTCGGATCTGCAGCAGCAGGCGGGATTTCCATGGCAATGGGCTGCACATTGCGTGCTCCTCACGGTGGGATTTTCGTTTTCCCGGTAGTAGGAAATGTAGGCGGTTATCTGCTGGCGCTGGCGGCAGGAGCAGTAATAGGAATGTTTTTATTAGGAATCTTAAAGAAAAATAAGAAAGAGCAGTAGGGGAGGTAAGAATCATGGTATCAAAAGATTTAAAGGTTACAAACGCAGAGGGTTTTCATATGAGACCTGCTACAGCATTTGCAAATGCAATGGGAAAATACAAAAGTGATGTAAAGATTCAGTTTAATAACATGGAGGTAAATGCAAAGAGTGTTATGAATCTCATTGCTGCCTGCATTAAATTCGGGGCTGAGATCCGGATTGTATGTGATGGCGAGGATGAAGAGGCAGCGCTCAGTGAGGCTGCCGGCATGATTGAATCCGGTTTTGGAGAAGCGTAGAAGAGGTGAGAAGGATGCTTAGGGGAATTTCTATATCGGAAGGCATTGGAATAGGAACAGCTTATGTAATAAAAGAAGAAAAACTTACCTATGAAGAAAGAGGAGACTGTGACGTGCAGGAAGAAATTGCCCGTCTTCACCGGGGTGTTGAAACTTTCTGCGATAAGACCGAAGCAATGGCAGAAAAAATGGAAGGTGTGCTGGAGCCTGAAGATGTGGAAATTAT
>CAUWJW010000132.1:0-7223 GCA_963558985.1 uncultured Clostridia bacterium
AAGACAGACGCCTCCCAGTAAAACTGCGCCGATGCTGTTCCATAAAAAATGCATGATCACAGGTGTCAGTAAAGATCCGGTGTATTCCAGCACCAGCGTCATCAGCAGGCTCATGGTCATCACATTGAGTACAGGAACCGGCCCTGCCTCAAGGATCCCACCGTGCATTAACGTAAAGAGAGCGGTTGTTACAGCCGCCGCTATCGCTGCATGATACTTGTCTCTGATCAGCCGGTATAAATATCCCCGCACCAGAAGTTCCTGCATCGCTGCATTGAGCAGTACACAAAGCAGCCACAGCCACAGCATGGAAACAGGCTCTCCCTTTTCCAGGTGGAGCGCCCCTGCCGCTGTGAGAATCACCACCGGCACCGCCAGCCATACAAGACCTGCTGCAAATCCTGTTGACACACACCTGCCGGGATGTCTGAGACCGAACACCGGAATCCGCCTCTTCTCTATCAGCCAGAAGCACAGGTTTACAAGCACAATGCAGCCAAAGGGAATACATTCTGCCCAAAATCTCCATACCGCAGGATTATCGCAGGCAGGCACCGGAATAGCGCCCACCGGAGCCGCCCATGCGGCAAAGAATATCAGTGATTTAAGAATCACTTGCACCAGTTTTTTCATCATCAGATAACCTCCTTATCAGCGGAAATCGAATCTCCACTGTAAAAACAGAGGCAGCCAGCTGTGCTGTGACAGTCCCGTTCATCTTTTCTGCCAGTCCCTTTGTAATGGAAAGTCCAAGTCCTGTGGATGATGTACTTCTTGCTGCATCTCCCTTATAAAAGCGATCAAATATATGCTCCATATCCGTTTTGCTCTCATCGCTGACATCATTGCTGCAGCTGAACACAGCACACCCTCCATCTTCCCACAGACGGAGCGTGATCCTTTTTTCTCCATGCTCCATAGCATTCTTGATTACATTTTGCAGGGCCCGCCTGAGGGCTTCTCTATTGCCCTCTATGTACAAATGCCCCTCATAAAAGTCGATTTCCGGTTCAATGCTTTTTTCTTTAAATACATCGTAAAAGGAAAACACTGTGTCATACACCGATTGTCCAAAATCGGTTTCTTCCGATTCAAGCTGATAGTTCTCGTTCTGCAGCTTTGTATAAGTAAACAGTTCTTCCAGCATATCTTTCAGGCCTGTAATCCTGCTTTGTATGACACGGATGTAATGCTCCCGCTCTTCTTCGCTTTCGGTCTGAGACAAAAGCTGAAAATACCCGTCCAGGGATGTGAGGGGTGTGCGTATATCATGGGACAGATTTGTGATGGTTTCCTTCAGACTATCCTCGCTCTGCTTTGCTGCCTGTTGCATTTGTCTTGTGTTCTGTACAATTTTGTTGATGGAATCAATCAGTCCGTTGAGTTCGGAAAAAGGCAGGCCGGAGGTCAGGGACATATTGGTCCTGTGTTCCTCCAGAAAAGTAAGTTTCCTTTCTATCTTTTTTACCTGCCTTCTATAGGCAATCCATAGGCCGGTTACCGAAACTGCGGCTGCTGTAGCTAAAATTGTCCAGATGATCATAAATATCTCCTACTGCTTAATATCTCTTTTCTGCAGAATCAGCATGGAAAGCAGCACCAGAATGACGGTGAAGACTGCCCCTGTGAGGACGCTTTTTCGCATCAGATCTGCAGCTGTATCCAGCCCCATCATGGTAATATTCCCGTCCGGTACAAAGCAGTTGATGTCAAATTCCCACTGCGGGCGAAAATCGTGCACTGCTTTGTTAATGAACGAGTAGAGCGGCACCAGAATTCCCGAGCAAATGAGAATTCCTGCGGTCATGCTGAATGCTGTACTTCTTGTAAGCATACTGAACAGCAGAATCAGCATGGAAAGTTCCAGATGGAAAATATACTGTGCACCAAGAAATTTTAAAAATTCTGCCGCAGATTCCAGATAGAATTCCTTGCCCCAAAGCAGAATTCCGGCAGCTGCAGCAGCTGCTGCAAATACCAGCATCATCACAAGCACCCAGATGGACATGACGATTCCTTTGGCTGCGGCAAGGTTTCCCCTCCTCGGGAACAGACCTGCTATATTCTTTATGTATCCGTTTTTTTGTTCTGCGCCTGCAAAGATGGCGGTAAAAATCACGCAAAGGATGGAAAGCAGCCCGCTTCTCAGCTCTGCGCTGATTACGCTTCCTGCTTCTATGGTTCCATCTGCCCATTTCGGGTCTGCAAACACATAAATTCCAATGGTGCGCTGCTCACTTTCCTCTGCTGCTGTCTGTGCTTCTTCTTTCATTAATTGAATATCCGAGTCGGTCATCACAACACTGAAAACAGCAGCCCCTACTGCAAATGCCAGGATAATCCATACTGCTGCTGTGCGAACCAGTCTGTGCAGATCCATTTTTATTAAGTTAAACATCTTCTCTGCCTCCTGTCAAGTTGAGATAGTAATCTTCAAGGGCTTCATTTTTTACTGTAAGTCCCTGTGTCTTCACGCCGTGCTGTGCAAGAGCCATGGTGATATCTCCGCCCTCGCTGAGACGTTCAAAGATCTGAATCGTATCTGCATCCACCACTTTATAATTCTGAATATGCAGCGCTTCCAGAACGGTGCAGGCCTTTGCGGTATCATTGGTTTTCAGCTCAATTCTTTCGCTGCATTCTGCAATGAGCTCTTCCCGGGTCATTTCCCGCAAAAGGACGCCGTCATGGATGATGCCGTAATTGGTTGCGATTTTGGAAAGTTCCTCAAGAATATGACTGGAAATCAGAAAGGTAATGTTTTGTTCCTTATTCAGTTTGAAAAGGGTCTCCCGCACTTCTGCAATTCCCTGCGGATCCAGGCCGTTAATGGGTTCGTCCAGAATCACCAGATCCGGATCTCCCACAAGGGCAAGGGCGATCCCAAGGCGCTGTTTCATTCCCAGGGAAAAGCTGCGTACCCTTCTGCTGCGCTCATATTGGGGTAAATGCCCGGTGATTCGATGAGTGTACCGATTCTTGACATATAATGCTGCGCCTCTTTTCCTTTTTTTCCGAAAAAGGAAAACTCGCCTTCTGTGGGGGCTGCCAGGCCGCTGAGCATTTTGAGCAGGGTGGTTTTTCCTGCTCCGTTTCTTCCGATGAGACCGTAAATGTCCCCCTGGCGGATGTGGATGTTTACGCCGCTGACGGCTTTGTGCCTTCCGTATTGTTTTGTAAGTCCTATTGTCTCCAGTAAGTAGTTCATCTTCGTCCTCCTCTCTTACACTGCCTATAATAAAAAACAACGGTCAATCAATCGCAAAGCAATGTTAAAGAAAAGGTAAAGTTATTTTGCTATTCGGAATCCGATTCCCCATACGGTTTCTATGTATTCTTCATCGGAAGCTGTTTTTAGTTTTTTGCGGATGTTGCTGATGTGTACGTTTATGGTTTTGTCTTCGCCTATATAGAAGTCATCCCATGCGTAATCGTAAATCTCCTGTTTGGCGTATACTTTGTGGGGATTTGACAGCAGCAGTTCCAGGATTTTAAATTCCTGTTTTGTCAGCGGAATTTCTGTCTGTCCGATTTGGGCTGTGTAGGATGAAGTGTCCAGGGTCAAATCTTTGTAAGAAAGTCCGGCGCCTGCTGCTCCTTCGGCCGAAAACCTGCGGATCTGTACGTCTGCCCGTGCAATGAGTTCCCGTATTTCAAAGGGTTTTGTCATATAGTCTTCTGCCCCTTGTGCAAGGAGGTTTACTTTGCTGTCCAGGCTGTCTTTTGCAGATACTACAATGACCGGAAGGTTCTGGTTTTGTTTCAGCTTCGGCAGGAGTTCTTCTCCCGCAAGTCCGGGCAGCATCAGATCCATGACTGCCAGATGGTAGGTGTCTGCATCCAGCCGGAGCAGAGCCTCTGTTCCCGAAAATGCCTGTGTGCAGCTGTATCCTGCTTTTTTGAAGGCTTCTGCCATTAGGTTGTTGATTTCGGTATCGTCTTCTATGATCAGTATGTTTTTCATTTTATATATTGACGCTCCATTTTCCTCTCTTTTTAGAGTTTTCACGGGAAATAATTCCCCTTTCCTGCAGCGATTTCATGATGCGCTGTACCTGCGCACGTGATATCCCTGACAGTTCAATAATGTCTTTTTGTTTCACAGATGGATTTTCCATCATTAAAGTTATAATTCTGGCCTCGCTATCATTTAAAGCCTCATTTAAAGCCTCATTTAAAGCCTCATTTAAAGCCTCATCTACTATTTTAAATTTCTCATGAACAAAGAGCCTGGTGATAAAATAGGTTCGTTCTTCATCTGTTTCAAACTCAGGAAGTGGAGATCCATTATGCTCTAAAGCCCTGAGGATCTTTTTAAATCCTGTATTTCTTCCCTCTGTCAGGTGCAGTTCTTTAAGAAACTCACCGATTCTCCGGTTTCGGTATCTTCTGCTGGTTACATGAAAATTCTTCAGACCTTCTATGGTTACGGATCTGTCCGGTCCCGGATGGCTGATAATTTCAATTCTATCCGTTTCTATACGAACCTCTATTGGTTCACGAACATCATAGCCTTTATGATAAACAGCATTTGCCAGTGCCTCCTCAATCGCTGCATAGGGATAGTTGTAAAATCTGTCTGCCTCTGCTCGATCGGGATATTTTATAACCTTCTCTGTTATGACAGAATTTTGGATATACTGCAGTGCCTCACGAAGCTGATAATGGAGCGGTCCTTTGAAAATTTTTTCTATAATCTGGTCTCCCCCTGCTCCTTCCGGAAATTTCACCACATCTATTTGTGCATAAGGCATAAATTTGTCAGGATCCATGCTGAAAAACATCAGACCAACATTCTTTGGTTTCATAAACTCCGGCATAGAGTTAGAAATGCCCATACTGATGCACAGTTCTTCAAAAGGCATGGAATCTGCTTCTTCATAGAGGGTACTGCCAATTTCTTTTAAATATGATTTAATCAGGTTTATATTCAGGTCTGCCAATTCCGCCTGATGGTTTATTCTGTCATCAAATGGAATTTTATTTGCCAGGGAAAATAAATCTGAGATTTCTTCATTAGATGGTGCAATGGTACTTGCCATTTTTCTGATGAAGTAAATATCCTCTTTTGCGGCAACGGCCTTCCCTTTTTCATAATGGTAAGTCTTTGGGCTGCGATAAGGCCGCGACTGGCCTCCCGGACACCATACGACAATCAGCTTTTTGTCATCATAATCCACCGGTGCTGCAATTGGCAGGTACTCCGGCTGAATCTGTTTGCATTTGTTGAGCAGATCTTTCATGGTGCTGTCAATCTGCTCAACAGGGATTCCTTTTACCGGAAGTACCGGCCTCCCATTATCTTCTGCAACTCCAATCACTATATATCCGCCGCCCCAGTTATCTATGTCATTTGCAAAAGCTGTAATTGTCTTCAATGAAGATTCCGGCTTCCAGCTTTCTTTGAATTCTATCCTTGCCCATTCAACAACATTTCCTGATAATAATGTCTTTATATTTGTCGGTAATGACATAAAGCCTTCTCTCCTTCCTTAAAATAAAGAGCCTGCCTTTCGGCAAGCCCTTCTAAACAGCAAGCATTTGGCTTACTATTATTATACTCAACTGACAGCAAAATAACAATGATTTCAAAAACCTCCATACTGTGTAATGGTATTTTACACCAGTATGGAGGTTTTCACAATTTTTTAATCGTTAACGTCTGCGTTTTCTTACGCCGAGGATAATCAGGATCAAAGCACTGATGGCTGCCAGTGCGACCCAAGGCAGGATGCTGCTCATATCACCCGTCTGTGGAAGCAGGGAAGAAAGTCCTTTTTCTTCGGAGCTTTCGTCAGATGCATTTTCTCCGTTGACATTTGTCCCGTCTCCATTGCCGCCTCCGATGCCGCCATTGCCGTCTGCTCCGCCGTTAGCGCCTGCTGCATTGGCATCCCTTGCACCGTTTCCGTTCCCATCATTGCCGTTATTATTGTTTCCATTGTTACCGTTATTTCCATTATTTCCGGCATTGTTATTTGCACTGCCTGCAGCAGCTGCTTTCCAGGCAATCCCTACCGGAGAAGTTCCGGTTACTGTAAATTCCAGTCCTTCTTGTGTCTTTGTAATAATCGGCTCTTCTATTTCACCGGCTTTGATTCCCAGACGTTCGGAAGTTTCTCCGTACATGTGGGCTGCTACAAAGTCATGGGTATCCATTGCTGTACCCTGCGGGTAATTCATAGTAATGGTAAGACCTTCTGCAGGGAAATTCTCTGCCGTTGCCTTCTGCCATTTCTTTCCGTCCACGCTCATTTGAATACTAATATCATAATATGCGATATTCAGATAATTGTATCCGCTGTTTGCAGTCAGGACACGTGACAGTTTGGCTGTGATCTTATCCTTTGTGCTGTATTTTGTTTTTTTCAGTCCTGCAGATACGACTACGCCTTTCTTGGCAGTAAGCTTGGTCTGCAGCATGTCACCTGTAGCCAGTTCAAAGTCTGCAGAAGCTACGGAACTGTTTTCCATACCGCCCTTTACTGCGATGGCTTTGATAGTCATGGTTTCATCAATTTTAAACGGTTCTGTATATTTCTTGCTCTTTGCTGTCGGTACAGTACCGTCTGTTGTGTAGTAGATAACAGCATCTGCCGTTGTCGTTGTAATGCTTACAGTCTGTTCATTGATGAATGCGCCGCCTTCCGGTGAAATGGTCGGCTGTGCCGCTGCTACTTTTGGCGTTGTCTGTGTACTTGTGACAGCCGGACTTGCACCGTAATCTCCGATTTCTGCATACCGCAGGTAACCTGTATAAGCTGTGTTCGGCAGGCAGTCTGCTTTTGTATTTGCCTGCGACCAGTTGATTCCATCGAAGCTGTACTCTGTGTTTTCACCTGTCGGGATAACGGCTGTAAAGGTTCCGTCACCATTGTCTGTGAAAGTAAGGGTAAAGCTTCCCGGTGCTTTCTGGGTCAGCTTGTCTATGGTAACTTCACCTGTTGTTCCCTTTTCACTTGCTTCTACGTTGTTGCTTTCTACGGCTCTTGCGTAGAAGGTGTGTTTGCTGCCCGGATCCAGTCCGTCAAAGACAGGGCTTTCCTGTTCTTTTCCTGTATCCATCCAGTATACGTATTTTACGCCCTTTGCTTCGTTTTTAACGGACAGGGTGTAAGTAAATTTATCTTTGATTTCATCGCTGGCTTTGCACACGCCTTCCAGTATCGGAGCAGGCGGTTTTGCCTTTGCGATTTCTACAGCAGGGTTTAATGCAACGTTGC
>CAUWJW010000133.1:0-7213 GCA_963558985.1 uncultured Clostridia bacterium
TGCGGATATCATTTTAAGCGGAATGTCAGAACTGAAACATGTGCAAGAAAATCGAAAGACTCTGGCAGAAGCGGCAGAACTTTTCGATGCATCTTTTTATGAAAAATTAAGAACAGCCATTCACAGGAAGCAGAAGATTTTGTGCACAGCATGCGGATATTGTCTTAGAGAGTGTACAAAAAATATAGCAATACCGGATATTCTTTCTGTGCTTAATGCAAGTGACTATACAGGCAAGCATGACACAACTTACTTAGGGCGGTATGCAATTTTCTATCGGGCAGCTGTAACTGACAGGGGAAAAGCAAGCGATTGCATCGATTGCAGGAAATGTGAAAGCAGATGCCCGCAGAAGCTAAAGATTGCTTCCTGCATGAGAGAAGCAGTAAGAAGGTTCGAAGGAGATTCAGATAACATGAACTATTACAGCAGTGAGCGGAATGTACAGATCTTAATCTATTTAATGAAAGCCCATGGAATTCGTAAAGTAATCGTCAATTCCGGAGGGACAAATGTCTGCTTTGCCTATAGCGTTCAGCAGGACGATTTTTTTCAGGTATACTCTTCCGTGGATGAACGTTCTGCAGCATATATGGCATGCGGTCTTGCAGAGGAAAGCGGAGAGCCGGTAGCGCTCAGCTGCACAGGTGCAACCGCATCAAGAAATTATCTGCCGGGGCTTACAGAGGCGTATTATCGGAAACTGCCGGTACTGGCTGTTACCTCTACGCAGCCTGAAATAAGAATAGGGCAGAATATCCCCCAGGTAACCGATCGGAGAAATCCGCCAAAGGATACAGTCAAGCTGAGTGTTACGCTGCCCAATATTCAAAATACGCAAGAGGAGCGATTTTGTGAGACGGCCGTAAATGAAGCGCTTCTTGAGTTAAAGCATAAGGGCGCAGGACCTGTACATATCAACCTTACGACAACCTACAGCAGGGACTTTTCAACCAGAATTTTGCCTCCGGCAAGAGTCATAAAGCGGATTGCATCAGAGGATAATCTGCCTGAATTGCCTGCCGGGAAAATCGGGATCTTTGTTGGTGCACATTCTGTCTGGAATGATAAGCTTACGGAAGCCGCAGAAGCGTTCTGTGTGAAATACAATGCAGTTGTTCTTTGTGATCAAACGAGCAATTATAAAGGGGAGCACGGCGTTTTGGCCAGCCTGATTTTATCACAGGAAAACAAGAACCTTCAATTTACTGATTTTGACCTGCTGATTCATATAGGAAATATTTCAGGTGCGTATTTGGATCTCAGGCCAAGGGAAGTCTGGAGAGTAAATGCTGATGGAAAGGTTTGCAATACATTTCAAAAATTGACTTTTGTTTTTGAAATGGAAGAGGAGGCGTTTTTTCTGAAATACGCAAATAGAGGTGTTTTGGATGAAGCGTATGGAGAGAAAACAGAAATTAAAGTCTGGAAAGAAGAGTACAGCCGCTTATCTCATCAGATACCGAATCTGCCTTTTTCCAACCCCTGGATTGCGCAGCAGACAGCTTCACAGCTGCCGGAACATACGGTGCTGCATTTAGGGATTCTCAACTCTTTGAGAAGCTGGAACTTTTTTTCAATACCTAAAAGCACAGCGGTATATTGCAACACAGGCGGGTTTGGAACAGAAGGGTGTCTCTCTGCTTTAGCAGGCGCTTCTCTGGCCGATCCGCAGAAGCTGTACTTTGGCGTGGTAGGTGATTTGGCCTTTTTTTATGACATGAATGTGCTGGGGAATCGTAATGTGGGTTCTAATATAAGAATCATGCTGATTAATAATGGAGGCGGAGCAGAATTTAAAATTTATCGAAACTGGGCAATGACACTGGGAAAAGAAACAGACCGGAATATCGCCGGAGCAGGTCATTATGGCAATCAATCCAAAACGCTTGTGAAAACGTATGCAGAGAGCCTGGGATTTACATACATGTCAGCATCGTCAAAGGAAGAGTATCTAAAAATAATGCCTGTATTCATTAACCCTGAAAGAGGAGACAGACCTGTCCTGCTTGAGGTGTTTACAGACAGCGAGAAAGAAGATGAAGCTGTTCAGTGTTTATATCATTTAAACGGTGAAAAAAAGCAGCTGCTTAAAGCGCAGCCTTGCAAGAAGCCGTTGAGAATAACAAACCGGAACGCAAAGAAAGAGATTGTCCTTTGGGGAACCGGCTACAGCTTTGAAAAAAATCTTTACCGGGTAGAGTCATATTGCAAGGTTCGCTATGTCTGTGACAATAATGCAGAGAAATGGGGAAAAGAAGTGGTTCCCGGTATCATGTGCATTTCGCCGGATGCGCTTTCTGAAATGGAAGATATCTTTGTAGTCATTATGATGGATTTTTTAAAGCCGGCATTTCAAGTGGCAGGACAGCTTCTGGATATGGGGATCGATCAGTTTGATTTAGTTTATAACTGGCTGGAATATGCAGATGAAAAGGAAGACAGGTGAACAAGAAACGTGAAAACAGTGGGAATTTTAACATGGATCCATCCGATTAATTATGGAGGTGTGCTGCAGGCGTATGCGTTAAGGACGACCATTAACAAGCTGAAGGACTGCAGCGCAGAAATCATCAACTTTGCTCCTCCCGGTGTGAAGTATATGCCGTATGAAGATACGAAGCAGGGGAGGGAACAATATAGAAAAAAGGTGGAAGCTTTTAACCGGTTTCGCCATGAAAAATGCGGGATCTCAACGCCTGTTGCAAGTAAGGTAAAAGATGGTGTTTATGATTATTATTGCGCCGGAAGCGACCAGATTTGGAACCCGATTTATGGATATGGCAATAAGGAGTTTTTATTTCCTGATTTTAAGGATGAGACAAAGCGGATTGCTTATGCAGCAGGAATTGGAACGAGAACAGCAGAAGACATGCATTGCTATGCGTCTCTGTTTCGGAATTATGTTTCTAAATTTAAGGCTGTTTCTGTGCGAGAGCAATATTATACAGAATTCATACGTAAGACATGCCAGATAGATTGCTGCTGCGTCCTGGATCCGACTTTATTATTAGAGGAAGAAGAGTATGAACCTCTGATTGTGAAAGAGCGCTTATATGAGGAACCATTTATCTTTTTATATACTTTGCCGGATGAAGAAAGTGATCCCCGCGTAGTGGAGGCAGCAAACAGCTTATCAAGAAAATATGGACTGCCAATTATCCACACAGCAGTCGGCATTCATCCAAGGATGATTAACAAAAATGCCGGATGTGCCGTATATGCAAAAATAGAAGAGTTCTTATGGTATATAAAAAATGCAGCCTTTGTTGTGACGGACTCTTATCATGGGACGCTGCTGTCCATGCGCTTTAAAACACCTTTTTATGCTACGCATAGAAAAGGGATGGAGACACGAAACAAGCAGCTGATCCAACTGTATGATATTGGAGAACGATTTGTTGACTGTTATATCGGACCGGAAGACTTGAATGATGCGATTGATTTTGACCGAATTGAAGCAATCCGAAAAAAAGAAAAAAGAAAATCCATGGACTTTTTAAAATCTGCGCTGGATATTGATGAGTAGTGAAAAGGAATGTTTAGGTGTGCAAATGGAAAAAAATGAAGACAGGTTAGGGTCTCTGTTTCCTGCTATCATGCAGGGAGAAGAATTACATGCTGCAATTCATCGGGCTGACAAACATCATTATTATGGCTCAATTATGAAGCAGTACCTTAAGAATAAAATGAATAACCGGAGCATTGGGGATTTTTTTGAAAAGCGGGGGATACGAAAAATTGCCCTGTATGCCACCTCCGAATTAGCCGAAATGGTAATAAAAGATATAGCGCTGCATGGCTCGCAGGTAGAAATTACTGCAATCGGGGATAAACATGCAGACAGGTATATGAAGGAGTTTTGCGGCTGCAAAATTGTAAGTCTGCATGAATTGAAAAAGGATTATGTGAACAGAGAGTTTGAGAAGATTATGGTATGCAGTGTATTCTTTTCAAATGAAATTTTTGATGAATTGATGCAGGCAGGTATCAAGCAGGAAGATATTATCTCTGTTGTAAGCGTTATTTTCAGTCAGCAAGCAGCAGAGAGGGGTTTGAAATGAAACTTGTAACAGAGCAAAGAGAGTTGGAAGAAGTACTGAATTGCTTGAAACAGGATATCCCCAACTGTTTGTATATTTATATTGACTTGAAAAAGTATGGCTTAGAAAATCCCCATATAACGCTATGGATCAGCCGAAAAGATGGGAAGCTCAATCTGGTGGTTATGAAGTACCATGACGGTTTTCAACTATACAGTATTGAGCAGACCTGGAACCGACAGGAAGTATTGCAGCTGATAGAAGATTATGATCCTGATCGAATTTTAGGCAATGAAGCTTCGGTATGCCGTCTGGAATGTGAGCTTGCAGAAAAATATAAACTGACACATGGTGCAATTCTGTGCAGAACCCAAGACCAGCTTTGGACAAGACCTCAAAATTACAGATGTGTAATTGCAAGCAGGGAAGATATTCCTGAAATTGCAGACTTAATGCTGACAGAACCGGAATTTGGTACTGCATATAGTAAAGCGGAGCTGATCGCACAGCTCGAGGAGCGTTATCGGACCAAGATGGGGCGGAGCATTATTTTCAGGGATCAGGGGGAAATTGTGGGGCACATGGCCACTTTTGCCGAGATAGATGGTATTGCTGTTCTGTCAGGCTCTGTTGTTAAGAATGCGTATCGGCAGACAGATTGTTATGATGCAATGTGTGATGAGTTTATGGATCTGTTGATTCGGCAGGAGCATAAAGTTGTTTTCTTTGCTTCTACCGTGAAAAGACAGATTAAATGTTACAGCAGGCTGTTTAAAATATGTGCACAGTATGGAAAACTTACAAAAATAACAGAAACAAGAGAAGAGGTGTAAAAAATGGAACAAAAAGAAAAACTGATGAAGTTGGAAGAAGTTATGGATCTGGATGAAAATGTACTGGAACCGGAAACGGTATTAAGTGAAGTGGAAGACTGGGATTCTATTGCCCACCTGTCTTTGATTATTCTTTTGGATGAAGAATACGGAAGAAAAATCAGCGGAAAAGAAATCCGTGCATTAAAGACTGTTCAGGATATTTTAAATTTAATGCAATAAAAGGTGATAGGAAGGAAAAGGGAGAGTAGCCGATGGCAATCGACAGATTAAAAAATATTCGGATCAGCGGTATTGCCTGCTGCGTACCGGAGAATATTGTAAAAACAGATATTTTTTCAGAGGATATGGGTGAAAAGGCACTGAAAAAATTCAAAAAGACTACGGGGATCGAGCAGAAACACTGCTGCAGGAAAGACCATGTTATTACCACAGGCGATTTGTGCTTTGCGGCAGCAGAAAAGCTGATAAAGGAGCTTGATGTAGACAGGCAGACAATTGATGCAGTGATACTTGTTACGCAGACGCCGGATTACGGAATTATGCCGGCAACTGCGTGTGTACTGCAGTATAGGCTGGGACTGAGTGAAAATTGTATGGCATATGACATTAACTTGGGATGCTCAGGCTATCCGTATGGAATTCATGCAGCAGGCGCATATATGCAGTCAGGATACCTGAAAAAAGTGCTGCTGCTGGAAGGCGAAGCAGGTGCGCATATGGTGCCTGCTGAAAATATGCTGTTTGGAGAGGCAGGTACAGCAACTCTCATCGAATATGATGAAGAGCAGCCGGTGCTTACGTTTATGATGAAGACCCAGGGAGCAGGTTTTCCGTATATTATAGCCCCGTATGGATGCAGACATGATTCTGATCTGTACATGGAAAAGGTAATGCAGGGGGAAAAGCCGGCAAAGACTCTGATGGATGGGGCAGAGGTATTTAATTTCAGTATCAGAGAAGTACCAATACTTGTTCGGGAATATTGTGAAGCCTTCGGGTACACTTTGGATGATTTTGATTTTGCAGCGCTACATCAGGCAAATTTGATTATCTTAAATCAAATTATGAAAAAGACAGGGCTGCCAAAGGCAAAGTGCCCCATTTCACTGGACATTTACGGAAATACCAGTTCGGCAAGTGTGCCTTTGACGATATGTGACTACTTTAATCGATTAAATCCACAGGAAAAAACAGAGGAAAAAAAGAAAATACTGATCTGCGGATATGGAGTAGGCTTATCACTGGCAATCAGCAGCTTTGAAATTGCAGGAAGCAAGTGCTTTCCTGTTTTTACAACAAATGAAAATTTTCAGGATGGTGTACTATGAAAAATATAATTGATCTGGCAGGGAAAAAAATACTGGTAACAGGTGCCTCAGGAGGAATTGGAGGAGCCGTGTCTGTCTTATTGAGCCAATTAGAGGCAAGTGTAATCCTGCTTGGAAGAAACAGAGAAAAGCTGTATAATACGCTGACTCAAATGGAGCAGCAGGATCGGCATCAGATTCACTGTATAGATTTAGCATCGCAGTTAGAGGGAATAGAGGGTGTAATCGCTGACAGTGTAAGGGTAGATGGAAAGAAATTTGATGGTTTGGTTCACTGTGCAGGAATAGCACCGACAGGACCACTACGGATGCTTTCTTATGAGCGAATGGAGGTATTGATACGGCTTAATTACTATGCTTATGTTGAACTGGTACGGCAGTTGGAAAAGCGGAAATATCATAATGAATGGTGCAGTATAGTCGGCATATCTTCTGTAGCTTCCAACAATGGAAAACGGGGGCAGATTGCCTATTCAGCAGCTAAAGGTGCGATGGATGCGGCGACGGTACCCTTGGCAAGGGAATTAGCAGAAAAAAAAATAAGAATCAATACAATACGTCCCGGATGGGTAGAGTCAGATTTGACAAGAGCATTTTGTGAATTTAAAGAGTTCCATATGGAAGATTTGGATAAGCAGCAGTATTTAGGAATTGCACAGCCGGAGGATATTGCAAATGCAGCAGCCTTTTTACTGTCCTCTGCATCATGCAACATTACAGGCCAGAGTCTGGTAATCGATGGAGGGGGATTTATAGTATAGAGCGAAAGCGGAGGCAGCTGTTGTGGCAGAAACGATTAATATAGTTACCTATATATCTAAACTTAATGATACAAACATGTACCTGGTACAAGACAAAGAAACAGATCATGCGATTCTCATTGATCCGTCAGAGGCAGAACCTGTAAGGGAATGGCTGAGAAAAGAGCAGTTATGGCTGGATTATATTATTTTGACACATGAACACTACGATCATATTGCAGCTTTAAATCAGCTCATCAGAGAGT
>CAUWJW010000134.1:0-7128 GCA_963558985.1 uncultured Clostridia bacterium
TGGCGGCGTCTTTCCGGAAGAATGCGGTGAGGAGAAATATGGGGAAGCCGGCGGATATCCGGAGGAAGCGTATGAAACAGCAGTCCAGAATCAGGAAAATTTTGAAGAGTTTGAAGAACCGGAAGAGAAGGAAAGCCCCCGGGAAGAATCTCCGGCAGAACCTTTATCAGCTGCAGATGATTTGAAGAAAGACAGGAACGCAAAGAAGATGACCGGAAGTCAGGCGGCAGGGGCGGTACTGACACCGCAAGAAATTAATAAAAATTCAGTAGCTTCATACAAATTCCCGTCCATATCTCTGCTGAATAAGGGGAAAGCTGCACAGGATCCAATGGGAAGGAATATCAGTCTGCGAGAAAAGGCGATTAAACTGGAAGAGACTCTGCATAATTTCAATATTGACGCTGAGGTTGTGAAAGTTACACAAGGACCTGCCGTTACCCGGTATGAAATTCATCCGAATGTGGGAGTAAAGGTAAAGAGTATTGTAAACCTGGCAGATGATATTGCACTGAATCTGGCGGCAAAGAGCATTCGTATTGAAGCTCCCATTCCGGGAAAAGCAGCGGTAGGCATAGAAGTAGAAAACGATAAAGTGACTATGGTCACAATTCGTGAAATTATAGATTCAAAAGAATTCAAAAATGCAGAATCCAAAATATCCTTTGCAGTGGGAAAAGACATTGCAGGGAATGCGATTGTAGGGGATTTGAAGGGAATGCCGCACTTGCTGATTGCCGGGTCTACAGGCTCCGGAAAAAGTGTATGCGTAAATAGTATTATTACCAGTATTTTGTATAAAGCAAAGCCGGAAGAGGTCAAGCTGGTACTGATTGACCCTAAGGTGGTGGAACTGACTAATTATAATGGAATTCCCCACTTACTGATTCCGGTAGTCACAGAACCTTCTAAAGCGGCAGCAGCACTTAACTGGGCCGTAGCGGAGATGGAGGAACGATACAATAAGTTTGCCAAAGAAGGCGTCCGGGATTTAAAGGGCTACAATAAAACTGTGACAGAAAAAGGGGAAGAAGACTTATTCCTTCCGCAAGTGGTCATTATCATTGATGAACTTGCAGATCTTATGATGGCTGCGCCTTCTCAAGTAGAAGAGTCCATATGCAGGCTGGCACAGAAGGCAAGAGCTGCAGGGATGCATTTGATTGTTGCGACCCAAAGACCGTCTGTAGATGTAATTACAGGAGTAATCAAAGCAAATATTCCATCCCGAATTGCATTTGCAGTATCGTCCCAGTTTGACTCCAGAACCATACTGGATATGGCAGGAGCAGAAAAACTGGTAGGGAAGGGCGACATGCTCTTTAACCCTATGGGCGGAGGAAAACCGATTCGTGTGCAGGGAACTTTTATTTCCGATTCAGAAGTCCACGATGTCATTGAATTTATAAAAGGGCAGGTGGAGGAAACGGGGTATGCCGATGATGTGATACATACGATCGAAAAGGCCAACACACCGCAGGATGCAGGAGATGCAGACGAGCTGCTTCCAAAGGCCATTGATCTTGTGGTTTCCTCACAGCAGGCATCGGCCTCTATGCTGCAGAGACAGCTCCGAGTGGGATATAACCGGGCAGCAAGAATGGTGGATATGATGGAAGCTAGAGGAATCATCGGACCGCCGGACGGCAGCAGAGGACGGCAGGTACTGATGACAGAAGCAGAGCTGCAGGCACTGCAGCAGGATACGGAGGATATAAAAGAAGAATAAATGAAGATTTATATTGAAACTTTAGGATGTCCGAAAAATTTTAATGATTCGGAAATGGCAGCAGGACTGCTGGAACATGCGGGACACTGCCAGGTGCAGGAGCCAGAACAGGCTGATGTGATTCTGGTCAATACCTGCGGGTTTATCAATGATGCGAAGACAGAGTCTATTGAGAGAATCTTCCAGATGGCTGACTGTAAAAGAGAAGATACTGTTCTGGCAGTTTCAGGATGTCTTTCCCAACGTTACGCAAAAGAACTGTACGATGAAATGCCGGAAGTGGATTTGTTTTTAGGTGTAAATGATTATCAGGATCTGCCGCATATATTGGAAGGTTTTACAAAAGGCAAACGCGAGACGCACTGCAAATCCTGCAGTGGGGGATTCGAAGAGATTCCTTTTCGGAAGCTGGAAGAAAATCCGTATACAGCAACGATTAAAATTGCGGAAGGATGCGATAATGTGTGTACCTATTGCGTAATTCCGCATATAAGAGGAAAGTATCGCAGCCGAAGAGAAGAAGATATCCTGCGGGAAGCAGAAATGCTCGCCTCAAAAGGATGCAGAGAACTGATTCTAATTGCACAGGATGTGACGGCCTACGGTCTGGAGCTTTATGGAAAAATGGCGCTTCCGCAGCTTCTGAAAAAACTGTGCGGGGTAGAAGGAATCAGATGGATTCGCTTGATGTACTGCTATGAAGACAGGATCACCGATGAACTGATACAAGTAATGGCAGAAGAAGAAAAAATATGTAATTATTTAGATATCCCTCTTCAGCACTGCAGCGACAGAGTGTTAAAAGCCATGAACCGAAGATCTGACAGCTCAGGAATCCGAAAAACGATAGAAAAACTGCGGGAAGCTATGCCGGATATCCATATTCGAACCACCTTTATCACCGGTTTTCCGGGGGAATCAGAAGAGGACTTTGAAGAACTGGTGGATTTTGTGGAAGATATTCGGTTTGAACGGCTGGGTGTCTTCACTTATTCTCAGGAAGATGGAACACCTGCTGCAGAAATGAAAGAACAGCTTCCGGAGGAAGTGAAAGCGCAAAGGCAGGATGCTATTATGCGAAGACAGATTGATATTTCCCTGGAAAAGAACCGGGAAAAAATAGGGAGCAGAATGGAGATTCTTATAGAAGAGCAGGATGCAGACGGCAGTTATATAGGCAGAACGGTCTATGATGCTCCGGAGATTGATAATGCTGTAATCTTTACTTCTGAAAAAGAGCGGAAACCGGGAGAGTTTGCCATTGTAGAGATTACTGATGCTTTTGACTATGACTTGACAGGCAAGGAGGTTAATGAATTATGAATTTGCCCAATAAATTAACGCTTTTAAGAATTATCGCCATTCCCGTATTTATTGTTGTACTCCTTATGGGGCACCGGTATGCAGCAACCATTATTTTTATAGCTGCAGCAATTACAGATATGCTGGATGGACATATTGCACGCAAATACAACTTGGTAACAAACTTTGGAAAGCTGATGGATCCGCTGGCAGATAAACTTCTGGTGATGGCAGCGCTGGTCTGCCTTGTGGAGTTAAACGATGTGGCCGGATGGATGGTTATTGTAATACTTGCCAGAGAGTTTGCAGTAACAGGACTGCGACAGGTAGCAGCTTCAGAAGGAATCGTGATTGCTGCAGGCGTGACAGGTAAAATTAAAACCATTACACAGATGATTGCAATCCCGCTTCTGCTTCTCGACAACTGGCCGTGCCGTTATATCGGTCTGCCTTTGGATCAGATTTTCCTATGGATTGCTGTAATCATGACCATCGTTTCAGGAGTTGAATATATTATAAAAAATAAGCAGCTGTTGTCAATGTAAGAGAAAGAGAGGCGAACATGAAAGCAGCGATTCTAAGCGTAGGAACAGAACTTCTTTTTGGACAGATTACCAATACCAATACGGTATTTTTGTCTCAGCAGCTGAATCTGATGGGGATTGATGTGATGTATCACTATACAGTGGGGGATAATCCAAAGAGGCTGGAAGACATGATTCATATGGCATTTAAGGACTGTGACCTGATTCTGACCACAGGCGGCCTGGGACCCACGCAGGACGATCTGACAAAAGAGATTGCATGCAAAGCCATGGACAGCACACTGGCGATTCACCAGCCTTCTATGGAACGCCTGGAAACATATTTCAAAAAGCAGAACAGAGTTATGACCGAAAATAACAGAAAACAGGCCTATCTGCCGAAAGATGCGCAAGTCTTTGAAAATGACGCAGGAACAGCACCCGGCTTTGCTCTTGAAAAGAATAAAAAGGTGATAATCTGCATGCCGGGACCTCCAAGAGAAATGACGCATATGTTTGAAAAAAAAGTAAAACCTTATTTAGAAGAAAAAGCAGAAGGCGTTATTTATTATAAGATGATTCGTACCTTTGGAATCGGAGAATCCATGCTGGAAACAAAGCTTCTTCCCCTTATTGACAGACAGACAGATCCAACTCTTGCAACTTATGCAAAAGAAGGGGAATGCTGTCTGCGCATTGCTTCTAAACGGGCCTCCCGTAAGGAAGCAGTAGAAGCAGTGGACCGTATGCTGGAACAAGTAAAAGATGTAATCGGTGAATACATTTATAGTTGTGATAATGAAGAACTGGCAGAAGTAACGGCGAAAAAACTGTTAGAACACAATGTGACGCTGTCTAGTGCAGAATCCTGCACCGGAGGGATGTTTGCAGCAGCGATGACCGGAATTCCCGGAATATCCAAAGTATTTGACAGATCTCTTGTTACTTACAGCAATGAAGCGAAAATGCAGGAACTGGGAGTAAAAGAGGAAACGCTGAAAAAATACGGTGCAGTCAGTGAAGAAACGGCAAGAGAAATGGCGGAGGGTCTGTATCGGGTCAGCGGAAGCGGAATCTGTATTTCTGTAACAGGGATTGCAGGTCCTGACGGAGGAAGTGATGAAAAACCGGTAGGACTTGTGTATATCGGTCTGCACTATCAGGGAAAAACACAGTGCAAGAAACTGCAGATGCGCAATGTAAGCCGAAACTGGAACCGGAACTTTGCAATGCTGTCTATGCTGGATCTGATACGAAGACTATTTTAAAAAGGAGTCTTTCTTGTTCTTGACAGAAAGAACAAATAATGATATGATTGAATTGACATTTTTTTACAAATACATAAAATGTGAAAAAAGAATCGATGTTTATGTAAATTTGGAGGTATGAAAGTGGCAGTCACAAGTAAGAAAACGGTAAGCAATGCAGAGAATAAAGAGAAGGCTCTGCAGGATGCTTTGCAGCAAATACAGAAACAATTTGGCAAGGGCGCTATTATGAAGCTGGGAGATGATACTGCGAAACTGGATATTGAGGCGATTTCCACAGGCTCTATCAGCTTAGATTTGGCCACTGGGATCGGAGGTGTTCCGAAAGGAAGAATTATAGAGGTTTTCGGGCCGGAGTCTTCGGGTAAGACAACCCTGACACTGCATATTATAGCAGAAGCACAGAAGGCCGGAGGCAGGGCAGCTTTCATAGATGCTGAGCATGCTCTGGATCCGGAGTATGCAAAGAATCTTGGGGTGAATGTGGATGAACTTCTGGTTTCTCAGCCGGATACAGGGGAACAGGCTTTGGAAATCTGTGAAATGCTGGTTCGCAGCGGTGCGCTGGATTTAGTGGTGGTAGACTCAGTGGCTGCTCTGGTTCCCAAAGCAGAAATCGAAGGCGATATGGGAGATTCTCATGTGGGGCTGCAGGCAAGACTTATGTCTCAGGCGCTGCGCAAGTTGACCGGATTTATTAATAAATCAAAGACTGCAGTTGTTTTTATCAACCAGCTGAGAGAAAAGGTTGGCGTTATGTTTGGAAGTCCGGAAACAACTACAGGAGGACGAGCCCTCAAGTTTTACTCCACTATGCGTTTTGATGTGCGGAGAGTGGAAGGGATTAAATCCGGAGATGATTTTCTGGGCAACCGTACCAAGGTCAAGATTGTCAAGAACAAAGTGGCGCCTCCGTTCAAGCAGGCAGAATTTGATATTATGTACGGGCAGGGGATTTCAAGGGAAGGAGATGTGCTGGACTGTGCAGTAGAAGCCAAAGTTATAGAGAAAGCAGGATCCTGGTACAGCTTTGACGGTGACCGTATTGGACAAGGCAGAGAAAATGTGAAGAAGTATCTGTCTGAACATCCGGAAACTATGGCAAAAGTCGAAGACCTGGTACGTAAAAATATGAAAAGCAGTTCAGACGATACGATAGAAGAAGAGCCTTCCGCAGAAGAGGAATTCAAGGTGGACGAGGATGGAGTTATCGTAGAAGAGTAGTGTCAGGAAGATACAGCTCAGTAAAGAATTTACAGGCATCGTGCAGCAGAGAGGATTGCTGTACGATGCTTTTGTAGTATATTTATCAGAAATGACAAAAGAAAGGATAGAAAAGGACAGCTATGATCAGTAAAGAAATACTGGAAATCAAAAAGCAGTTTACACCTGAAAACTGCGCTATTACACGTATGTGCGGATGCTATGTGGATCATGAGAAAAATAGAAAATATGAGGTGAATCGTTCCTTTTTAAGTTTACCGGAGGAAGAAGCTTTTAAGTATTTTGAGATTTTTAAACAGACTTTAACTGGAACTTTAGGGAAAAAGCTGATTAATATGGATTTTCCACTGGCGCAGGAGGAAGAAGGAGGAACGCAGGAGTTTTTATACCGCCTTCGGGGCAGCAGGCTGGAAGACGAGACATTGATTGATGAGTTCTACAATAAGATTATCGACAACTTTGAATTTGGAGAGAACTATTATATTATCTTGATTCATGGTGTATATGATGTTCCGGGAAAGACAAACGATGGAATTGAAATGTTTGATGCATCTGATCAGATTTATGAATATATCTTATGCAGCATTTGCCCAGTCAAACTGTCCAAGGCAGGCCTCAGCTACGATCCGGAGCATAACTCCATTGTAGGAAGGAGCAGAGACTGGGTTGTGGACAGCCCGGCAAAAGGATTTTTGTTTCCGGCTTTTAATGACAGAAGTGAGGATATCCATCAGGCTTTGTACTTTACAAAGAAGCCGGAAGAGCTTCAGCCGAAACTCATTGAAGAACTGCTGGGGAGCGATATTCCGCTGTCTGCCGAAAATCAGAAGGTGACATTCAATGAAATCGTTTCCAATGCCTTGGGGGAAGAATGCGACTTTCAGATGGTCCGATGTATTCATGACAATCTGCAGGACATGATAGAAGAAAACCAAGAAGAGCCGGAGCCGTTGGAACTTGACAAGTTTGACATGAAACGCCTTTTGGAAAGGAGCGGAGCATCTGAAGAAACACTTGAAAAGGTAGAACCTCTTTTCGAACAGACCGCAGGAGAAAAAAGAAAGCTTATGGCTTCTAATGT
>CAUWJW010000135.1:0-7024 GCA_963558985.1 uncultured Clostridia bacterium
GAAGATACTGCCTGCGAAGCAGTGATCGAAAAGGTAAAAGAAGCAGGATATAAAGTTCTGCTTGTAGATACTTCCGAATACAGAAAACTGGATGGAGGATTAAGCTGTCTGTCACTTCGGTTCTAGGATAACGAGCAATTATTATCCATTGTAGAATGAAAAGGACGGGAATTTATTTATGGGAAATCCAAATGAAAAGGGTCTTGGTACCCTGAGACTGACCATGTTCGGCATCGGGCTGATTCTGGCCAGCGGCGCATTTGCCATTCCTGGCGATTTTGCCGCTGCAGGCGCTTATCCGCTTGCATCCCTCATAGGATGGGGAGTTGCCGGTATTGGAATGTTCTGTCTGTGCATGTCTTTCTTCAGACTGAGTATTGCAAAGCCGGAACTGACCAGCGGCCTGTATACTTATGCAAAGGACGGATTCGGTGATTTTATCGGATTCTGCTCTGCATGGGGATATTGGATCAGCGCCATTTTGGCACAAATTTCGTTTATCACTATGCTGTTTTCATCACTGGGGCACTTTTTCCCCGATGTGTTCGGTACCTCGGGGAACACAGGCGTTTCGATCATATCTGCGTCTGTCATCGTATGGGTGCTTGCTCTGCTGATTTCGAGAGGAATCAATCAGGCAGTGACCATCAATGTGATTGTAGTAGCAGCCAAACTGCTGCCTATTCTGGTGCTTTTGGTAGCTATTATTTTTGCAGGCGCATTTGACTGGGATGTGTTCACAGCAAACTTCACCGGAGAAGGTTCCGGAATGAGCCTGATGGAACAGGTGAAAGGAACAACCTTCATTACTGTATGGATCTTTATCGGGATTGAAGGTTCTGTAGTTATTTCTGAAAGAGCCAAAAATACGAAAGTGGCAGGAAGAGCAACTGTAATCTGCTTCTTGTGCATGCTGGCTCTGTATATGATGATTTCTGTGCTGAGTATGGGTGTAATGCCGACAGAAGAACTGGCAGCACTGGATACACCATCTGTGGCCGGCGTGCTGCAGGCTGTTGTGGGTGGCTGGGGCGCTACGCTTGTAAATGTTGCTGTAATTATATCAGTAGCAGGCGCACTCTTTACCTATACGATTTTGTGTATTGACAGCGCTTACGCACCGGCATCAAAAGGATGCTTCCCGAAATTTTTTGCGAAAGTAAATAAGAGAGGGACACCGGTAACAGCTGTTATATTATCTACAGCAGTTATCCAGATTTTTCTCATTATCATTTACTTTAATGAAGCAACCTATCAGATTTGTTATGCACTTTCCACAAGTATGATCATGTTTCCTTATCTTCTGTCCGGACTGTACTGCCTGAAAGTTACCATCAAGGGAGATACTCTGGAAGGCGTTTCAAGCGGAGCAGCAAGAGCAGGGATCTGGATCTTTGCCATTATCGGTGCAGTATACGGTGCATGGATGCTGTATGCCAGCGGATGGCAGTCTGTACTTGCATCTGCAGTACTCTTTGGACCGGGAATCCTGCTGTACCTGTATACACAGAGGCAGAAGGAAATCAAGCTGTTCCCGAAAACGACAGATGCAGTTGCAGCAGCAGTCGTACTTGTAGCATTTGTAGCTGCGATTATCCTTATGGCAAAGGGAACCATAAACTTATTTTAAAGATAGACAAAATTTATATGAACGATCAATGCCGCCAAGGCTCAGAACCTGGCGGCAATTTTTTTTTTAAAACCGACAGAAAGTTTTTGCATATAGAAAAATTTTCTGTTAGAATAAGAACGTAATATTTTGGTTATACAAAACAAATAATACATAAAAAAATGTGGAACTTATACAAAAATATAGGGAACCCACAAAATACATAGATAAAGGAGTGAGTAATATGTGTATAAGAATTGGTATTTTTGGTTATGGAAACCTGGGCAGGGGTGTGGAATGTGCAGTGAAGCAGAACCCGGATATGAAAGTTGCAGCAGTTTTCACACGCCGTGATCCTGAAACGATTACGGTTCTGACAGAGGGAGCTGCTGTTTATAAAGCAGAGGATGCAGCAGCCCATAAGGATGAGATTGATGTTATGATTCTTTGCGGCGGAAGTGCGACAGATCTGCCTGTGCAGACACCTGAACTGGCAAAGCTTTATAATGTTGTAGACAGCTTTGATACCCATGCAAGAATTCCGGAGCATTTTGCCAATGTAGATAAAGCTGCAAAAGAAGGCGGCAATGTAGGAATCATTTCAGTCGGCTGGGATCCGGGGATGTTTTCTCTTAACCGCTTATATGCCAGTGCAATTTTACCACAGGGAAAAGATTATACATTCTGGGGAAAAGGCGTAAGTCAGGGACATTCCGATGCAATCCGCAGAGTTGCAGGCGTTTTAGAAGGAAAGCAGTATACCATTCCGGTAGAAGAGGCGCTGCAGGCAGTTCGTTCGGGCAAAGATCCGGAACTGACAGTACGGCAGAAGCACACAAGAGAGTGCTTTATCGTTGCAGAGGAAGGTGCAGACCGGGCAAAAATTGAGAACGAAATTAAAACTATGCCGAACTATTTTGATGAATATGACACCACTGTACATTTCATCAGCATGGAAGAGTTCAAGCGGGAACACAGCGGAATTCCTCACGGCGGCTTTGTAATCCGCAGCGGAAAAACAGGCTGGGAGAAAGAGAACCGGCATGTAATCGAATACAGCCTGAAGCTGGATTCTAATCCGGAATTTACATCTTCTGTTATTGTAGCTTACGCAAGAGCGGCATACCGCATGAGCCAAAATGGAGAAACAGGCTGCAGGACAGTATTTGACGTAGCACCTGCAATGCTTCATACAGAAAACGGAGAATTTCTGCGTGCACATATGCTGTAGAACAGCTTAGACGGAAAAGTAAAATAGCTCAATCTATTGTGATTCTTTAGATTGAGCTATTCATCTTTTCCGTGCAAAAAACACCTTTTTCTCCAGATACCCTTGTACCGCCGTGTTTTAACACGTATAATGGTTTAAGCAGATCAAATGCACTTCCGGAGGGCATCATGAAAGCATATAAAATCAATATTTCTTTAAATACAGTTGAACCAAAGGTCTGGAGACAGGCTATTATTCCTGCCGATATTACCTTCAGGCGATTATCGGCCATTCTCAACGATATCATCGGCTGGATGGGTGAGAACCTTTTTACGCTGATGGCTCCTGACGGACAAAGTGTGTCCGGGATGCCTGATGGAAGCGAAGTAGATCTGCCTGCAGGCATGATACCGGGTATGGAGCAGAGAATACAGACCATAGACACGATGTTTGACTCCAATGAGGAGCTTCTGTATATTTACAATTTGAGCGAGCCTTGGGAACATCGGATCCTGATTGAAGAATGCATTCCTGATTACCCTGCAGACTACCCTTGTGTGATCGAAGGTGAAGGGGCCTGTCCTCCTGAAAGCTGCGGCGGTCCTGTGCGTTTTATGGAAACCATGAACTGTCCCAGTGATGTGGAGATGGAGCTTCGGGACAGATATCTGGAGGAAGCAGAACCCTTTGATGCTGCAAGTGTAAATGAATACCTTGAATTTCTTTATAATAGTGAGAACCTTCTGCTGCAGGGAGACATAGAAGACTCCCATTGGGACAAAGAGAATACAGAGCCTCTGCCTGATCTGAAGCAGTCCCTTGAAAATTACAGGGCAGAAGACCTGAAGGAGATTTGCCGGGAGCTGGGTGGATCCGACTGCAGCCGCTTGAGCAAAGATGCATTGATTAACCTTACAGCAGAGCTTTTAACAGATGAAATACGCATGGAAGGCGCACTTTGCGATATGCAGGACGAGCAGATGGATTTTTTTACGGCACTTTGTGAGAACCCATTCCATTTCCTGGATCTGGAAGAGACTGCAAGAGCGCAGGCGGATGAATTCTTGTGCAGGGGATATGTGTATCAGACAGTATCAGGGGTTTACTTTGTGCCTTCTGAAATCATCAAATGCTATGAACGTATGGATCAAGATTCTTTTCGGAAGAAACGGATGCGCACAAGGCGTATTCTTGACTATTGCCTGGCGGGCGTGCATTTTTACGGCGTTATCGAAACAGACCGGCTGGTGGAAATTTTTAACCATCAGAACAGTGAACCTGTGACCAGAGAACTGCTAATGAGGCTCCTTGCATTTGAAATGCGCCATGGCAACTGCAGGATACAGTGGACACCGGATTATTTTTATCTGGGAGAGCTTGACGATGAAGATGTTGAGTGGATTTTGTGCCAGCAGGAAGGAACGCCTTACTGCATACTGCCGGAACAGGAATTTTTAAAATATGCGGACTTTTATTATTGTGAGAACACTCTGGCCTGGCAGCGGGTGAAACATTTTTTTAAATATGAGATGCATTTAGAAGATTTTGAAGGAGAGATTCTCTGCCATCAGTTGCAGGAACTGGTGCGTGTGGGCACTGATTTGGAAGATGTACTGGAAATACCTGAAGCTGCAGCTTCTGTCAGAATGGATGAGATGCAGATGAACCATTTTATGGAGCTGGTTTCTGATGCAAGAAACAGTACCAGACTGATGGAGTACAGGGGGTTTACACCTAATGAAATGCAGGCGAGGAAACACGAAAATCTGAGAACACAAGATTTACCGGACAATGTGACTCCGTTCCCCGGAACCACACCGCTTTCCTAATATTACCTGCAAGCTGCAGTAAAAAATCCACGCCATATCATTGACTTATCCCTGCCGCCTGTGATATAATACCGAAGATTTAGGCAAAAACAAAAAACGAAAGGGAAAAGGCATGAAAACATTACTCAAAAACGGACATATTTTCACAAATAATGGATTCGAAAAAAGAGATATTTTTGTCATTGATGACAGGCTGTCTCTTTCCCATTCCAATACATATGATGAAAGGATCGACTGTGATTCTTTCTATATAATTCCAGGTTTTGTCGATGTTCACGTACATCTTCGGGAGCCTGGTTTTTTTTATAAAGAGTCTGTCAGGACAGGAACCATGGCAGCGGCCCGGGGCGGCTATACGGCAGTCTGTCCCATGCCGAATCTGAATCCGGTGCCGGCGGATCTGCAAAGTCTGCAGACCCAGCTTTCCATCATCGAAAAAGATGCAGTGGTGAAGGTATACCCTTACGGTACCATCACAAAGGATCAGAACGGCAGAGGAGAGCTTTCCCAAATGGAGGAAATGAAAGACAGGGTCATTGCCTTCTCCGATGACGGAAGAGGCGTGCAGACGGGGCAGCTTATGGAAAAGGCCATGGAAAAGGCCAAAGCCTTAGACAAGATTATTGTAGCTCACTGCGAAGATGAAAGTCTGCTTACAGGCGGCTATATACACGAAGGTGTCTATGCAAAGGAGCATGGACATAAAGGCATCTGCTCCGAAAGTGAATGGGGGCAGGTAAAGCGTGACATCGAGCTGTGCAAAAAGACAGGATGCCGCTATCATGTATGCCACATTTCCACAAAAGAAACAGTAGACCTGATCCGAAGAGCGAAGAAAGACGGGGTAAAAATCACTTGTGAAACAGCGCCCCACTATCTGATATTCTGCGATGAAGACCTGCAGGAAGACGGCCGCTTCAAAATGAACCCGCCCATTCGCAGTGCAGAAGACAGAGATGCCCTTCTGGCAGGACTCTTAGACGGAACCGTAGATATGATTGCCACCGACCATGCACCCCACAGCAAAGAGGAAAAGAGCAAGGGTCTTGCAGGAAGCGCCTTTGGAATCGTCGGTCTTGAGACCGCCTTTCCGGTGCTGTACACTTATCTGGTAAAGACCGGAAAGATGACACTGGAAACACTCATCGACCGGATGGCCATTGCGCCCCGCAGGGTTTTCGGACTGGAAGGCGGCGCACTGGAAGAAGGACAGATTGCAGATTTTTCTGTATGGGATCTTGAGACCCGCAGTAAGATCGACCCGGAAACATTTTTTTCCAAAGGAAGGAGCACACCTTTTGCAGGAATGGAAGCAGCCGGGGAAAACCGCATGACTTTTGTTAACGGAAAAATTGTCTATCGCAAATAACAGCAGACAGCCGGAGGAAACAATGAAAAAAAATCTTTATACCATTGAAACAAACAGACCCCTGACCCGGGACATCTACGAAATGAAGCTTGCAGGCGACACTTCTGAGATTGCCGCACCGGGGCAGTTCATTAACATAAAACTGGAAGGCTTTTACCTGAGACGGCCCATTTCTATCTGCAGCTGGGATGAAAAAGGCCTGACTGTTCTCTACAAAACCGCAGGACAGGGGACAAAAGCCATGTCCTGTATGAAAGCAGGAAAAACTTTAGATATTCTGGGGCCGCTGGGAAACGGATACGATCTTGAGAAGATTCCTGAGACCCCGCTGCTCATCGGAGGAGGCGTGGGAATCCCGCCAATGTACGGTCTGGCACAGGCGCTTCTGAAAAAAGGGAGCCGCCCATTGGTCATACTGGGATTTAACACAAAAGAAGAAATTTTTTATGAGCAGGAATTTAAAGACCTGGGTATTGAGGTAACCATTGCCACAGCAGACGGAAGCCGGGGAACAAAAGGCTTTGTGACAGATGCTTTTGACCGGGCGGCATATATCTGCGCCTGCGGCCCGGAGCCTATGCTCAAGGCAGTCAGCGAAAAGGCAGAAGACGGACAGTTCAGCTTTGAAGCCAGAATGGCATGCGGCTTCGGCGGATGCATGGGCTGCAGCTGTGAGACAAAATACGGATCAAAACGCATCTGCAAAGAAGGTCCGGTACTGGAGAAGGAGGAAATCCTATGGTAGACACAAAAGTTACATTAAGCGGGCTTACTCTGGACAACCCGGTGATTCCGGCCAGCGGCACCTTCGGGTACGGCAGAGAGTACGCAGAGCTTTATGATATTAACATACTGGGATCCATTTCTTTTAAAGGGACAACAAGAGAAGCCCGTTTCGGAAACCCGCAGCCGAGAATCGCAGAATGCAGCCGCGGTCTCATTAACTCTGTGGGACTGCAAAATCCCGGGCTCAAAGCTGTTGTGGAAGAAGAACTCCCGGCGCTTTC
>CAUWJW010000136.1:0-6996 GCA_963558985.1 uncultured Clostridia bacterium
AGAATCCTACCTCTTACAGAACCGCAGGAGAAGGCTTATCTGATTCGAAAGGATACTAATGAACGGATTGACCTGACTGCAGATTATTTTGTCGTTGGAAAAGGAAAACAGGCTGATTATCAGATACAGGGAAACGATGCAATCAGCAGGAAACATATTGCCATTACAAAGACAGAAGATGGGTATCAGCTGGAAGATCTGGGATCATCTAATCATACCTATATAAATGACAGACAGCTTGAAGCGCCTGTCCCTCTTATGAAAAATCAAAGTTTCAAAATGGCAAATGAAGAATTTACTTTTTATATTGAACTAGTATAAAGCAGAGGTTATAGCATATATGGAAAACAAGCAAATCCTTGATACTTATACGATTCTGGAGCCCATTGGAAGTGGAAGCGGAGGGACCGTTTTTAAAGCCTATCATACCAGGCTGGAACAGCTGGTGGTCTTAAAACGTCTTAATAACCCCAGAAGCACTTCTCTGGATAAGCGTAAAGAAGTAGATATTTTAAAGAAACTGAAGCACTCCTTTCTGCCTCAGGTACTGGATTTTATTGAGATGGAAAATGAAGTCTACACAGTTATGAGCTTTATTCCCGGGAAATCTTTTTTACAGTTATTGAAAGAAGGCAGGCGCTTTTCCAGGCAGGAACTGCTTAAATGGGGAATGGAAATCTGCAGTGCACTCAACTATCTGCATACACAAAGGATCCCTATTATTCACGGCGATATTAAGCCGTCTAATCTTATGCTTACACCGGAAGGGGATATTTGTCTGATTGATTTTAATATTTCCTTTTATTTAGATGAAAATACAGTGCTTGGTTATACTGACGGCTACACATCTCCTGAACAGTATCTGGAAGTTTCTGCAAGACGCCGTAAAAATAACACAAACCGGTATGTGATTAATGAACAGTCGGATATTTACAGTACCGGAGCCACTTTGTATCATTTAGCCACCGGAAAAAAACATTCCGGATATAAGGAGGAAATGGACTTTAACCTTCTGACGCAAATTCTGGGTGAGCCTTTTGCCGGTGTAATCCAAAAGGCAGTAAATGTAGAACCCGGTGAGAGATATGCCACTGCAATGGAAATGTTTCGGGCTTTGCAGGCTATTCCGAAAAAAGATCAGAGATACCGGAGGATGCTTCGGGCGCAGCAGCTTCGAACTGTAATTTTGTGCGGCATGCTGGTTGGATTCCTCTGTTTGGGAGGTTACGGATTTTCAGTTGTGCAGCAGGCCAGGTATGATGCGTATGATGATATTGTAGAAGATCAGACCGCATACATTGAGGCACGCGATTTTTCGGAAGCAGCAAAGAAATTTGAGGAGGCATCAGATAAAATCCCATCTCAGCTCGAGACTTATTATCAGAATGCATATGCACTCTACAGACAAGGGCAGTATACACAATGCAGAGAATTTATAAACAGTAAAATCATAGAAAACAAAAGAATCAAAGAAAACCGTGAGCGCATGGTAGATGTGTATGCCCTGCAGGGACTTGTGGATATGGAGCTTGGTGATACACAAGCTG
Source organism: uncultured Clostridia bacterium (assembly GCA_963558985.1). Classification (GTDB taxonomy): domain Bacteria; phylum Bacillota; class Clostridia; order Peptostreptococcales; family Anaerovoracaceae; genus Hominibacterium. Next base: position 1,548 of record CAUWJW010000136.1, read on the forward strand.
CTGTAGAAGATTACAAAAAAGCCATAGCAGCAGGCGCCTTTGATAACAAGTATTATCGGGATTATGCAGTTGCGCTTGCCCATAACGGTCAGGCGAAGCAGGCACAGGATGTACTGAAGGATGCTTCAGGCTACGGACTGGATGACGGTTCCATCCATTATACAAAAGGAGAGATCCATGCAGCGCTTCAGGAGACCGATGATGCGCTTGAAGAGTTCAGTCAATGTATCGAAAACACAGAGGACACTTACATGCAGATGCGTGCATTTGTAATGAAAAGCAAAATTTACGAAGAAAGGCAGGAGCTTTCAAACAATCGGGAGGTGCTGCTGCAGGCAAAAAAGACCTTGCCTGTTCAGGATCAGATGATTATTTTGGAGCGGCTGGCGCAGGCGGATATTGATCTGGCAGAAGACACGGGAGACAGCAGCTACAGGTGGGAAGCCATTGAGATTCTGGGAGAAATCATTGATAATAAATGGGCTGTTTATGACGACTATGATACACTGGCTGTTTTATACCAGAAAGAAGGGGAACTGGAGCGGGCGGCATCTGCCCTGCAGACTATGGGACACCTGTTTGGAGAAGACTATAATATTTATAAAAGATACGGGTTTTTGGAGATTCAGCACCAGAACGCCCTTCCGCAGGAGTATCGGGACTATTCTCAGTTTCTTGATTATTACAACCGTGCACAGAAACTGTACTACGAGCAATTAAAAGATAATCATACAGATACAGAAATGGATTTACTGACAGATATGAAGAACCAAGTGGAGACAGGAGAGTGGATATAGATGACATTTTCAATAGGGCTTTTATGCCTGATTCTTGGAGCAGCGGGAAGTATATTATGTATCGCACTCCTTATCATTATGGAAAAGAACTGGAAAAAGCAACGAAAAAAAATGCTCAAAATGATAGAAGAAGAGGAGTAGAAGATGAACAAGAGACAGCAAATTATTAAACTTTCAGTGGCTGCAGCACTGTTTCTGTCTATGATAGCATTTGTAATGCCTATTGTGGTTTTTGGAGACATCAGAATATCTGTTCTGGATATGATTTTCCGTTTATCATCAGAAGTTACAGAACTGGCAGATCTCTTTGGCATGGTTTCAGACCTGATTCAGGAAGAAATCAGAGCTTATTTTGCGTTTTGTATCTTTTTAGTCCTTTTTCCTGTAATTCATGGAATCCTGCTTTTTATCATACGAAATAAGCTTGCATTTCTTGTAAGTTTGGCAGGTGTCTTAATGAATAGTGTCATGGGATATATTTTTTATGACAAAATCAGTGATACAGTTTCTCTGATTCGCGAAGCAGTATCCTTTCTGGACATGGATATGGATATAACAATGAAAGCAGGGACGGTAATCTACTGGTGCATCATGTATATTTTTGTACTTTTGTTATCGGTACTTGGCCTTTTGGAAGGGGAGTTATCCCGGATACAGCCTCCTCATTATCAGCCAATCAGTGAGATTCTTTCCGAAGAAATCCCATCAGCAGTTCATATGCCGCAGATAGCGCAGGAGGCGGTTTTTGAGCTGCAGCCTGTAAAACAGTCTTTTTACGGAGGTTTGAGGGGATGCAGCGGTATTTACAGAGATAAAATCCGACCTCTGCAGCAGGGGGAAGCGCTTTTTATCGGATCTGATTCTGACAGCTGCGATGTATGGCTTTTGGGAGAAAAAGAAGATAAAAGCTATTGTCGTATTTCCTACGATGAAACATACAAAGAATATCATGTGGTTCCGCTTTACAGAACTGCCGTTTTTCTGGGGAGCGGACAGCCTCTCGGAAAAGATAGAACTTACTGTCTGCCGCGCGGAATGACAATTTTTATAAAAGATAAAAAACATACCTTTATACTTGTATGAGAAAAGGAGAGAATGGATAAATGAATGAAAAAAGTGAGAATACCGTATTTGTCAATACAGATATGCAAGAGACTGTATCTGATTTGGATAAGCTTTATCTGGAACTGGGCAAGGCTTATTATGAAGGTGGTTTTGAAGATCCGCTGCCTCAGCTTCTGCCTATTTTTGACCGAATCACTTCCTGCCTCAGTGAGGAGAGAAAAGATCGGATTTCAGATACAGATGAGATTCAAAAAAGTACAGCTGTTTATTGTAAAACATGCGGGACAAAAATTCCGGAAAATGCTAAATTCTGTCCGATCTGCAGAACAGCAACCAACATGTGAGGTGTCTGATTATGTTATGTAGCAAATGTCAAACTGAAAACCTTGAAAATGCAAAGTATTGTAAAGCATGCGGACAGGAACTGCAGCATTCGCTGCCCGAAAAAGTTGAGGAATCTACGCAAAAAAGCCGAAGAAAGCAGATTATTATCGGCGGAATCATTTTACTGGCTGCCATCCTTTTTTGTATTGGTGCACTGGTGGTGCACAGCTCGCAAAAGGAAAAAAATTATAAAGGAACTATTCAGAGTGCCGGTAGATATCTGGAGAAGATGGATTATGAAAGGGCAGAAGCCAAATACCTGGAGGCGGCTAAAATCGACCCTAAGAAAGAAGAGCCTTACCTGCAGCTTGCTGATATTTATATGGAGCAGGGCAACCCTGAAAAAGCCATTGAAATTTTGGAGCAGGGGAAAGCGAATACAAATGGAAGCAGCAGGATTGATCAGAAGTTAGATGAAATACAAAAGAAAAATGAGCCCAGTGCATCTGTGCAGGATGCAGAGTTAGAGCAGGAAGCTGACTGCGTTTCTTTTTTAGAAGAAACCTTAATTCCTCAGGAAGGACTTGCAGATCTTGGCATTTTTCCCGATGACGGGTCCAATAATCTTGGAATTGTCGGTGCATGGATTCACGATATAAATGGTGACGGACAAGAAGAAATACTTACTGCCCGCTCTTCCGTTCATGGCGGATCTGACTTGGATATTACACTGTATGGAGCAGCAGACGGTGAGATTCTACCGCTGGGAGAACGGGAAACTGAAGAATCAGCGGAAGCTGTTTCAGGTTCGGACAGCAGTCACGAAGTATTTATAAAAGAATTTGATGGAGTTTATTATTTGGCCGTCTTTCGTACAGGTGCCAGTCAGGGATACAGTGTCTCAGGAGAAACATTGATGCTGTATACACTTGGAGAAGGTATTGAAGAATGCTGCCGGATTTCAACGGATTTTTACAGAGGATCAGGGCGTCTTATTATGAATGAGGAAGAAATTTATTCCCTGGCTGATGAAGATTATATGTCCTTTTCTGAAGAAGAAGTACATGCTATGCGTGAAGAAGCTGTCAGAAAGGTAAAGGACGTGTTAGCTTCCTATGGTTTGGAGGAAAAAATACAGATAGGGGATCCGCAGGAAGTGGGATTGGGAAGTCTGCTGCTGCTCAGCGGTTATGATTCTGAAGATGAATCTGAAACCGGTCTGTGCCGCAGCGAAAGAACACAAACTGGGGATTATACTCCGGAAGGAGAACCGGAAATGCAGGTAATGGTAGAAGATTTTACTGATTTGCGCACACTGCTGGAGGAAGAGGAATAATTTTTTGACACTGATTAGAAAATTATATGAAGAAGAGGAAGGAATAATTAATATGGCAATGTTTGATAACACAGCACAGCAAGAGGAAAAACTAAATGGATATTATGCGGCTCTGGGTGAGTTGTACATAGAAAACAGCAGGGGGGATCTGCCCACTGAATACAGAGGAATTTATGAACAGATTTTACAATCAAAAAAACGGATACGTGAAGTGAAGGTTCAGCAGCAGACTTCTGTCCAACAGCAGCAAAATCCCCAGCAGGGACAGCAGCAGAATGCACAGGCATCGGTTCATCAGCAGATGCAGTCGCATCCGCAGCCGTCTATGCAGGGGACAGCAGTATATCCTTACCTGACAGAAGAACAGCTTCCGGCAAAATTCAAACCGGTGAAAGCATGGTCTTATTTCGGATGGACAGTTGTATTTACAATTCCTCTGATTGGATGGATTATTGCACTTATTAAAGCTTTTGGAAATACAGAAAATGTAAATTTACAAAATTTTGCTCGTTCGATGTTTTGTTACTTTGTAATCGTTGTTATCTTGTGGCTTCTGGTTGTGGGTATGGCAAGTTGTACGGCAGGTTTGATAATATAGAGGGGGTAAATGTTCGATGGATATTTTAAATAAACTGGATCAGCAGCTTAACCAGCTGGGTAAAACAGTTGCAGAAAAAGCAAAAAATATGACCGATTCGGTAGCTTCTTCCGGAATTATCCGTCAGGAAGAAGCAAAAATAGAGCAATGTTATGCAGTCATTGGAAAACAGATTATGCAGAATTCGGATCCTGCAAACCTTCCGAAAGCGTGTGAAGGATTATATGAAATGATTCGATCCTTGGAGGATGAGATCCATCAAAAAAATTTACAGTCTCATCCTGGTCAGGTACCTCAAGCATCTGTAGTACCCGGTGCTGCTTCAGCCTGTGCACACTGCGGCGCCTTATTGGAGCCGGATCAGTTATTCTGTATCAATTGCGGAGCGAGAGTCCAGTTGGAAACTCCGGTCAATACGCCTAATAAAGTAGATGCTCCGGCAGGAAGTACTTATGAAAAACAGGAGCTGGATAAAACAGAACTGGTTGCTATGCAGTCCGGGGGAAAGATAACCGGAGCGCAGCCGGAACAGGCACAGATATCATCTGCCGCCTGCCCGATGTGCGGGGCTGAAACAACAAGCGGGCAAGTCTACTGTATCCAATGCGGAGCATTACTATGATCTGTAAGTATTGTCATGCAAAAATACCGGATCATTCTGTGTACTGCCCCTGCTGCGGCTCCTATGTCCAATCTGCTGACAAAGAAAAAAAGGGCAGTGGACAGGTGCAGTCAGGCACCGGAAAAAGAACATTTGTTTTACTCGTAATCATACTTCTTTTGCTGGCAGCAATCGGAAGTTTTATATTTTTTAAGTTTTTTCTTCAGCAAGATCAAGACAGCAGCAAGGAAGGACCGCAAACTGCTGTTTCAGATTTTTACGAAAAGGAACAAATCTCTATTAAGAAAAAACATGAAAACCTGCAGAGTAAAATCCGTTCTTATATCCAAAGTGAAGGGATTAATGATACGGTTTCCGTTTACTATAAAGATTTAAATGACGGGATAGAGTTTGAATGTTATTCTCGCAGTATGCGTGCAGCACAGTCGGGAAGAATTTTTGTTCTTGAATATATTGCTCAGACGATTGAGTCCGGTGATATGTCTTCCTCACAGGAGCTGCTGGATACAATAAAAACGACTGCTACAGGCGATGAGCCTTCCAGTCGCAGAATGGTGGAAATGATTACAGGAAATTTTGCACAAGGATTGGATCTGGTATCTCAATATGTGAAACAAAAGGGTTATCACCATACGATTATAAACCGCTTTAACGGTGATATTGGAAACCACACTACAACGATGCCGAATCAGACATCTGCAAAGGAT
>CAUWJW010000137.1:0-6911 GCA_963558985.1 uncultured Clostridia bacterium
TTAGACGCTTACCATTTAAAGGGGGTGGTTTTTATGCGCTAGGATAGCTTACATACGTGTAGAGGTACCAGCTGAGCGTTAAGCGAAGTATATTTGGAGGGAAAGATCATGAAAAAAATCACAACGAACGAACAGATGAATATTAATGGTGGAGCACATTACCATTGGAGATGCTATTTTGGAGGGCATAATTATAAAAGTGTTGCAAGAACAAATTACTCTGCAATAAGATGGAGAGATTATCATAACACTAAATATCATTCCGGTGAAAGGAAAGCAAAGCTCGGCAAAGCGTGCAATAGATCCTGTGGCAAAGTCTATGATAATCTTCCATAAACAGAATGTAAATTAACTGATATGTATGGTGTGTCCATGGGGGCACACCATACATAAAAAGCGCTTAAGGCAGTAAACAAAGTGGGTACGATGATGAGAAATAAAAACAATAGAGTGATATATAAACTGGCAGCAGAAACCTACCGAAAAAACCGTATGCGAAACAGGATACTGATCTTTGCCGTTGCAGTGGGAATCGTTGCCATCTTTTCCATCTTAACGTTAATCAGCGGTAAAATTGATGCGATCTATCTGACAGGGATTCGCACCACAGGAGATGTTGCCAGTGTGTTCCTGGAAAAACCATCGGCGCAATTATACAGTCAGGTCAAAGAGCTGGAATATATCAGCGATGTGGGAGGCGAATGGGATCTGGGAACCATCATGGCAGGAAATGCAGAGGCCGGCTGGTGCGTCTATTCGGATGAAACCAAATTCAACAAGATCGATACGCCTGCATATACGGATCTTGCAGGGAACTATCCCCGGAAAAGAAACGAAGTGATGCTGTCAAAACACAGCCTGAAACTGCTGGGGATTCAAGACCCTCGGATCGGACAGGCGGTGAACCTGACAATTGCAGAAGGCGATGACCGCACATACAACCGGGACTTTGTGCTCAGCGGATATTTTACAAACTATACATATGAAGAATTTTCCAGAGCATATTTTTCCGTAGCCTATGCGCTGGAAAGGGCAAAGGATACAGGGCTTCCGGAGTATTTGTATCTCAGACACAAAGACACCATCAGCCTGGAAAAAGCAGAAAAAATGCTGTACAGGGATCTGCGCACCAAAAGCGACACGCAGCAGTTTCTGGTATCGGATACAGCAGAGCATCGTGCAGTGGCACAGACTGTCGGGGGATATGGACAGGGCGCAGTCTGCGGGATGCTGATTCTGCTCTGCATCTTCCTGCTGATCTACAATGTGATGAATATCTCGCTGCGAAATGAGATGCACTTCTACGGACAGCTGAAAACCATAGGCATCGACAGGCGGGATATGATCCGGACAATCCTGCTGCAGATGCGGCGCATATTACTTTGGGGAATGGGAATGGGCGCTGCAGGCGGATCGCTTCTGTCCCTGTTTCTCATTCCCAAACTCGTAAGCAGTGTGTATCTGTACAACTACGGACCTGCAGCCGATATGATGGGATTCCGAATCGAATTCCTGCTCCTGTCCCTTCTCTTTGTCGGGCTGGTCACCCTGGTCAGCGCCATGCTTCCTGTGTGGAAGATTGCAAAGATGTCGCCCATCGAAGCAATGCGGTATACCGGCAAAGCAGGAAAGAAAAAGGGCTACACAGCGAAAAAGAGGAAAGCGCTGTATCTGGACATCGCCTTAAAAAATCTGCGTCTGGACAAGGGAAAGTCTGCGCTGGTAATCCTTTCTGTTGCCATCGGGATTATCTTTGCACAGTGTGCGATGATTCTCATTAACGGGCTGGATCAGACGAACCAGTATGCCTTTATGCCCGATTTTTATATCAGTAATGGCAATGCGCCGTTAAACTATTTAAATGAGAGCGGATACAGCAGCGATACAAATGCCATCAATGGGGAAATGGTGGAACAGATTAAGTCCATAGATGGAGTCAGAGAGGTGAAGACGGAATATGCGGACTATGTGAAATTTGACGTTCATGACCGATCCTGGTATCCCATGCTGAAAGTTGCAAATGCAAATCTGGGTTATGGGGATAATGGACAGGTAAGCCGGTATATCCGGGACATGGAAGGCAATTTTGAGGGGAGCATTGCCATCCTGACAGAAGCGGAAATCGGCAGACTGGAGGCATATGCACAAAAAAACAATTTCCCCTGGGATATGGCAGGACTGAGAAACGGGAATGTCGCCCTGAATGCCACCTCGCATATCTTTACTGCCGAGATGCAGGAGGAAGCAAATCAGGTTTCAGGAGAGCCGATTACCGTCTACAGCTATGATGGGAAGAAACAGGGCAGGATCCTGTTTGGCGGATATATGGATATGGAGAAAAAAGGCTTTCCCATAGATAGTAAAAAGGCATGGGGACGGAAGGAACAGCCCTCTCTGTTTGTATCAGAGAAAGGGTACCGGAAACTGAACCTGGAGAAGAAGGTGCACAGACTGGAAGTGAATGTTGACCAGACCCGGCTGGCGCCTGTTACGGAACAGATTCATGATATTGTGGAACAGCGGAATCTTGTGATGAAGAAAGAAACACAGGCTCTTCGGATAGAGGAAAATATTCTTCTTACAGACAAGGCGGAAATTATTAAAGATGAAGAAAAAGGGGTATTTATGAGCAAGGTGGTGATGTACACCATAGCGGGAATTTTAATCTGCATGGGAATTATCAACTTTGTCAATGCGGTAATGACCAACATCATCTCCTTAAAACGGGAATATACCATGATGGAAGTCATTGGCATGGAGCGAAAACAGCTGCAGAGAATCGTTACCTGTGAGGGACTGTGTTTTGCCTTGCTGGTGCTGCTGCTTGTATTCTCTCTGGGAAGTCTCATCCTCTACGGGGTGCATACGTATACTGCAGGAGAGTACCCGTACTACAGATTTGCCTACCCGGCGGCAGCAACCGGCATCATTGTCATCAGCATGATCCTCTTTTCCCTTGCAGTTCCTTATCTGACATTAAGGAGCAATCTGAAAGACAGTACAGTAGACCGGCTGAGAAAGGTATTATAGAAAAACAGGGTGATAACATGAGTATACTGAACACAATCAATCTGAACAAAGCATACACAGTGGGCGATCAGACACTGGAGGTGCTGAAAGACGTAAATATTTCCATTGAACAGGGTGAAGTGGCAGCCATTGTGGGCCCGTCGGGAAGCGGCAAGAGCACACTGCTGAATATGCTGGGGGGATTAGACAATCCCACCGGCGGGCAGATCATCATAAACGGCATCGACCTTTCCGGGATGACTGCCAAAGAGCTGACCGCCTTCAGAAGACGGAACATCGGATTCATTTTTCAAAACTACAATCTGGTCAGCATACTGAATGCTTACGACAACATCCTGCTGCCCCTTCAGCTGGACAGGCGGCAAATTGATGATGCGTATATCGAGAGCATTGTATCCACCCTTGGGATCAAAGACAAACTGTCCAATATGCCCACATCCCTGTCAGGAGGAGAACAGCAGAGAGTGGCCATTGCCAGAGCCTTATCCACAAAACCGTCCATTATTCTTGCAGACGAGCCCACCGGGAACCTGGACTCAAAGAATGGAAAAGAAGTCATCAGGCTCATTCGCAACTCCGCAAAGACCTTTCATCAGACAGTGGCCATTGTCACCCATGACAGCAGTGTTGCAGACGTTGCAGACAGAATCATTCACATCAGAGACGGACGAGTCGTACAGGAGGAAGGAAAGAGATGAAAAAATATATTACAGCAGTCATCCTGCTCTGCCTGATGACCGGTATTTTACTGACTTCCTGTTCTTCCGGGCAAAAGCAGACAGAAACCGGTTCCTGGCAGGAGCATGAAGTCAAGCTGCCGGAAGGCGTTCACGGAATCTTTGATATCAGGCTGATGGAAAACGGTACGGTGCGAATCGCAGGACTGGATGACGCAGGAACCACAGGCACTGTCTGGGACTCTGACGATGAAGGCAAAAGCTGGAGACACGTATCAACCTTTACCAAAAATATCAGGATGAATCAGGCAGAGGGAATTACCACAGAAATCTCCGGATACCTGTCTCCCCGAAATCAGGTTTTCTGCGTGGCAGCTGAATGGGAGGACGGCAATGATTTTGCACATAAAGAACGGTATTATATCGTGGAAAATGAGAAGAGCAGGGAAATCAGAATCGACCTGGAAGCGGCAGAAGGCAGTGACAATGGCGTGTATCACGCAGAATTTGCAGAAGATGGAAGCCTGATCATTCAAGACGGATTTGGCCAGCTGTATAAAGTAAATCCGCAGACAGGAAAAGTGGAGTTCACCTTTTTATCCGGGTCAGTGATGGATCTGTTTAATCCCATCAGCCTTTATGAGGATCGGCTCTATACATACACAGACAAAGGACTGAAGGTGTATTCCCTCAAAACAGGAAAAAAGGAAGAGGCAGATGATGCCATTAAAGATTTTCAGGAACTGCAAAAGGAGGACATCAATTATCAGAGAGCAGGCTTCATGGTGACCAGGACACAAGACGGGCCGGCTGTGTACTCCATTGATGCGCATGGTCTGAAACTGTATCAGCAGGGCAAAGCAAAGGTGCTTCTGGAAGGAAAACGGCTATGCCTGAAGGACAAAACGGCTGCCGTTTATGACTGCATAGACGCCGGCAGGAACGGGCTGTTTTTCATTGTTCAGACAATGAAAGGCGGAAAACTTTATCACTACAGAAGTTCAGCAAGTTAAGAAAGGATCTTATGGGAAAGAAAGGAATCAAACAACATGATCTCAGAGACTGCGGAGCGGCATGTCTGGCAACGGTTCTCTTAAGACACGGAGCAAAGGTTCCCCTGGTAACGGTTCGGGAAATGATGAAAGTGGACAAGAACGGCGCCAGCATGTATGCCACAGCGCAGAAGCTGCACCTGCACGCAGAGGCGCTGAGCGGAAACTTTGAAGAATTTCAGGATGCAGTAAACAAGGGGGAAATTCGCCTTCCTGCCATTGCCCATGTAATTGCAGACGGAACGCTGGCACACTACGTTGTGGTAGAACAGCTGAAGGCACGCAAAGTCACAGTTTTCGACCCGGCGAAAGGAAGGTGCACGTACACACCGGAGGATTTTAATGCCCGGTGGACCGGCTATCTGATTGCCTTCAGCAAAACGGACAGCTTCCGGCCGGTGAATCTTAAAAAAGGTACGTTTCGCAAGTTTTATCAGATTGTTTTCGTGCAGAAAAGTCTCTTTGCGCTTGTTCTCGGGTTTTCCCTTCTGCTGGCGGGGATATCCATTATCAGCTCCCTTGTCTATCAGCAGGTAATTGACCGGTTTGTCCTGGGACAGAGTGCCGGTGCAGGCAGCAATGTGCTCTTTTTCTCATCGGTCATGCAGCAGCTGAACCGGATTGCCGGCAACATGGATAAACTGTTTCTGGCGTTACTTGCAATCTATCTCCTGCAGTTTGCCCTCTATCTGGCAAGGGGATTTTTTATCGCAAAGATTTCCAGAAAGTCCGGTGAAATGCTGATGTATAACTATTTCAGCCATATGCTGCGGCTGCCGGTACGCTTTTTCCACGACAGAGAGACCGGGGAGCTTTTGTCCCGCTTTCAGGATATTGGAGAAATTCAGGATATCATTTCCGGCGTCAGTATCTCCATTATTCTGGATTCTGTCATGATGGTAACGGGAGCAGCTGTCCTGGCATCTTTGAATCTGCAGCTTTTTCTGCTGGTTGTGCTGCTGGTAAGTATCTATGCAGTGGTGGTGCTTGCCTGGCGAAAGCCGATTGCATCGGTGAACAGAGCGGTGATGGAAAACGATGCGCAGCTGACATCGGTCTTAAAAGAATCCATTGACGGCATTGAAACCATTAAATCCTTTAATGGGGAAGAAAAGTATGAGGGAAGGCTCCGCAAGAAAACAGGCGAGTTCATTAAGAATTTGTTTAAGGGAAGCTTGATTGATGTGTCGCAATCGGCGCTTCTGACCATTGTGGAAGGAATGGGGATGGTCTTTGTCTTCTGGATCGGCAGTCTCTTTGTGATTCATGGTGTGTTAACCCTGGGGACGTTAATTGCCTTTCAGTCTCTGATTCTGTTTTTCCTGTCCCCGGTACAGGGGCTGATCGGCCTGCAGCCGGAAATGCAGAGAGCGGCAATTGCAGCAGAGAGGCTGAACGATGTGCTGGAGATTCAAAAGGAGACGGAAGTGCATGGCGGCCGGGAGGAGCCGGATTCCATCAGAACAAAAGCGCTGGTGCTGGAGAATGTGGGGTTTTCCTATGGGTACAGACCGCCGGTGCTGGAAAAGATATCGGTGCGTATAGAAGCGGGGCAGACTGTGGGGATAACAGGGAAAAGCGGGTGCGGAAAAACAACGCTTCTGCATTTGCTGGCTTCGTTTTATCCGGCTTCCTGCGGGCGGATTCTGCTTGGCGGGGTGGCGCTTGAGGATATTTCGCTAAAGCTTCTCAGGGAAAAGGTGATTTATGTATCGCAGAATTCCACGCTTTTTTCGGGAAGTCTGAGGGATAATCTGCTGTTTGGCAGTAAGGACGGCAATGAAGTGAAATTGCAGAAGGTGATTGAAGGGTGCCGGATCAAAGAGATCATCGACAAACTGCCCTTTGGTCTGGATACGGTTCTTAGTGAAAACGGGAAAGGCTTATCCGGGGGAGAGAGGCAGAGAATTGCCCTGGGCAGAGCGCTGCTTAGCGAGCCGGAAATGCTGCTTCTGGACGAAAGCACAAGCCATCTGGACATGGATACAGAAAAACGGGTGATGGATTTCATTGAAGCGCAGTGCAGGGATATGACCTGCATAATGGTGACGCATAAATTAAGTGTAATCAAGCGGTGTGAAAAAGTGATTTTTATGAAAGATGGAAGTATTGCAGGAACGGGCACCCATGAAGCGTTACGAAAGACAAATAC
>CAUWJW010000138.1:0-6909 GCA_963558985.1 uncultured Clostridia bacterium
TGTCCGCATCCATGGACACAGCAAAAGTCACTGCCGCAAGAAACAAAATCCCTCCTATGCCCAAAGACAACATTGTCATAAATGTTTTCTTCCGATTCCGTACACTATTCATACGAGCCAGAGACAAAGGCGTAATCTTTCGCTGAAGCTTCTTCGTCTCCTTTTTCCCGGTATCTCCCTGATAGGCCGAATATCTGGCAGCCTCCATAGGCGAAATCGATGCAGCCATTTTGGCCGGTTTCATAACAGATACCAAAACCGTCAGCAGAATAACTGCCGCTGTAATCACAGCTGCTGCCAGTGTATTTACAATCGAAAACCCGTTCGGTTTTATCAGCCATGAAATCAGACCGCCCAGGACAAGACCGGCAGGAATCGCCTGCATGGCCAGAATCCGCCCCTGACATTTCACCAGCTTTTTCACTTGTTTTTTCGTCATTCCCAAAGTTCGCAGCTGCCCGTATTCTCTCGTCTTCCCACTGATAGAAATATAAAAGATACTATAAATCACCATGACTCCTGCGGCCAGAATTACAAAACCGATAATCCCGATTCCCACTGACTCCGCAGTCATTTTCCCCTCAGGCAGTGTAAAAAGAAAATTATTGTTTTCATTCACCTGACTGCGGGAAATTCCCGCATCTTGCGCCACGACCCGTATCACCTGCAGAAATTCAGGCTGAGTCATATCCGATGCACCCTCCACCTTTGCCAGCACATCATAAGGCGTATCCTTCAGCCCTCCCGCCTCTGCATATTTTTTTGAATGGACAATGGAAAACAGATCTGTATTCTTTACCTCCGGATAAAACCCTGATACTGTATAAACCTCTTTTTTCCCCGATAAACGAGGCACCGTTATCTTTTCTCCCACCCGGGCTTCTTTTCCCAGTTTTTTCATAAAGTTCTCTGAAACCAGAACCTCATCCTCTTTCTCAGGAAGCTTTCCTTCGGCAGGTGTCCCGTTTGTCTGTATTTCATCTGCAGTACCATCAAAGTATACATGCCAGATCATATAGTCATCAATTTCCATCCGCTCTCCCAGTGTAAGAAAGGAAAGCCGGCTGTCCTTTTTCAAAGCATCAATCTGCTCCTGATTCACAGCCATATACATCACATCCTGCGCCTTTTCAAGCTTTCTTTGCATATCCACCTTGACAGTTCCCGGAAAAAGTCCCATTACCATCAGCAGGCAGGCGGCAAGTGTCAAAGTAATCAGAATGAACAGATTCCCCATTTTTTTGGAGCGAAGATCTGCTTTTGCCAGACGGCGGATCACATTTTTGTTTTGTGTTTCAAACATGTCTGCCACCTACCTTCTTACAATCTTTCCGTCTTCAATCCGAATAACCCGGTCAGCTGTCTGCGCAATCTCTTCATTATGAGTAATCATTACCATCGTCTGGTTGAATTCATGACTGGTAGTTTTCATCAGGCTGATCACATCCTGGCTTGTGGCGCTGTCCAGATTTCCTGTGGGCTCATCTGCCAGCAGGATTGCAGGCTTTGTTACCAGGGCCCTTGCAATGGCAACACGCTGCTGCTGGCCTCCGGAAAGCTGATTGGGCATCTGATTCACCTTGCCGGAAAGGCCGAGAAGCTCAATAATATGATTTGTAAACTTTTTCTTGGCACGATGCCCGTCCAGTTCCACCGGCAGAACAATATTTTCATATACATTTAAAACAGGAACCAGATTATAGTTTTGAAAAACAAATCCGATATTCCTTCTTCGGAAAATGGTCAGCTCCTCATCCTTCATGGAAAAAATATCGTTTCCATCAATCCACACACGCCCGGAAGTAGCCCGGTCCAGCCCTCCCATCATATGAAGCAGCGTACTTTTTCCGCTTCCGGAAGTCCCCACTACAGCCACAAACTCACCTGCAGCGATTTCAAGATCCACCCCGTCCAAAGCTTTCACTTGATTTTCTCCGCTTCCGTAATATTTCTTTAGATTTTCTGTTTTTAATATGGACATGTTCTCTCCTCCTTCTGTTGATCTCAGCGTTAGTTTAAAGGAGAAAAATCACCAGATTCTCTCTGAAAAATAACAGTTTTGTTATTTTTCAGCCGGCAGGAATGTAAATTTTAAAGTCCGTGCCCTCGCCTTCGTGTGATGTAACTTTGATATATCCCCCCTGCGCTGTCACCATTTGTCTGGCCAGGTAAAGCCCGATTCCCAGGCCGTCTTCTTCTGCCGCCTCTTTCCCCCTGTAAAACCGTCCGAATATTTTGGGGATCTCTTCTTCCGAAATGCCTATTCCGCTGTCGGATATACAGATACAGACAAACATCTGATAAGGAATGACCCTGATATCCAGCCGCCCTCCCACTTGCGTATATTTAATCCCATTATCCACCACATTTCCCACTGCCTCACGCATCCAGCTTTTGTCAAAAGCTGCAGTAATTTGAGGTTTGCAGTCCAAAGATACCCGGATCTTCTTACTCTGCGCTTTTTCATAAAAATCCCCTGCCACATCGACAAGAAGCTCTTTTACATCGGAAACTTTTGCTCTGCACTGTATCATGCCGTTTTCCAATCTGGCGAGTTCCACCAGCGACTGGATTAAAAATTTCAGTTTTTCCGACTGGTCGGTCAGCTTTCGGATCAGCTCCCGGTTTTCTGCAGACCGTTCTTCCAGCAGCTGGCTATATAACAGTATATTAGCGATGGGCGTTTTTGTCTGATGTGAAATATCCGAAAGCAAAGTTTCAATCTGCCGCTTCTGCTGTTTTGCCTCTTTGGACTCCTTCTCCTTAATCAGAATAAAGCGCCGGAGCGCCGACTGCAGGTGCGCAGTTTCTGTTTCCTCATTTTCCACACAAACAGATTCCCCTTCTATGGCTCGATCCAGCAGATCTACACACGCCCCCAAAACAGACAGAATGCCTTTTTTTATAGATAAAACGAAAAAAAACAGCAGCAGTGCCATGAGAAGCAAAGCTGCCGGAACCAGAATCCGAATATGAAAACCTTTCATACAGGAAAAAAGAATCCCTGCGCAAAGAAGCAGAAACAGACTCCCATAGACCATATACAATCGATAAAACCACTTATTTCCAATGTTCCCGTCATTTTGAGCCATCCGCTTCCTCCTCTTTTTTCCACATATAGCCCACCCCGTAAATACTCCTGATCTTATCTGTCTGCAATTTATCCCGCAGTCTTTTTATTGTTACCGGCAGCACATGGTCTTCTACATATTCTGTGCCCCAGATGCGATCCATCAGCAGTTCTTTGGAAAGTGTGCGTCCCCTGTTTGCAACAAGAATCCGCAGCAGATTATATTCCGTCCTGCTGAGACGGACAGGCGCTCCTGCCCGGCTGACCTCCATCTTTTGAAAGTCCATTTGAAGTCCGCCTGAGCAATAGATCTCACTGCTGCAGGTTTCCCCCTTCCTGCGGCGCAGCACAGTCCGTACTCTGGCTCTCAGAACCATGAGGCTGAAAGGCTTTGTGATATAGTCATCTCCGCCCAGTTCCAGCCCGCGAACAATATCCAGCTCCATATCATTGGCTGTAAGAAAAATAACAGGAAGATCCGAAGTTTTGCGAAGCTCTCTGCAGAACTCAAACCCATTTCCATCAGGCAGATTCACATCAAGCAGTAAAAGATCCACTTCCTCTTTTTCCAGAATCGCCTTTCCCTCCTTAAGATTTTCCGCAGAAAAAATCTTTGTCTCTGTTCCTTCCAGGGTCATGGCAATGCCTTCATTCATTGTACGATCATCCTCGATGATTAAAATACGATCCATCCTTTATTCCCTTTACTTCCTCACTTCTGACATATAACTGACAGGCACTCTACCCTGCTCCTGCATAATCTCCAGCAGCGCCGAAACATCACTCTTACTGTTTTTCTTTTCTTCCATGCCCAAAATAGTGCCCCAAAGGCTGGTATCCTCATATTCCATATCACTGATTTCACAGCCCTCCAGCCCGTATTGCTGCTGCATATCAGCCACAGCATCCTCCAGCGTTCCAATCTCATCCACAAGACCGTTCTTCTTTGCCTGCTTTGCCGTATAAACCCTGCCGTCTGCCAGCTTCCGCACCTTTTCCTCAGACATCCTTCTGCCTTCTGCCACAATACCGGTAAACTGATCATACGCCTCATCAACCAGAGCCTGATAAATGGCTTTCTGTTCTTTTGTCAGTGGCTCCACAGCACTTCCCATCGCCTTGTTTTTTCCTGAAGTGATCGTCACCGAGCGCACACCGTATTTTTCCAAAAATTGCGAAAAATCAAAGACTGTACCAATGGTCACGCCAATCGATCCGGTCCAGCAGTTGCGGTTTGCAATAATTTTATCCGCCGGTGCAGAAATATAGTATCCGCCGGAAGCTGCCATAGATCCCATTGCCGAATAAACCGGCCGCCCGGTCTGCTGATACTCCTTAATCTTCAGATACAGCTCATCTGTTTCGTACACACTGCCGCCCGGGGTATTGACAAAAAGAATCAGCCCTCTGCTGCTTGGATTATGAATCACATCCTCCAGCCTGTCCATGGTCCACTGATGGTTGTATCCGTCTCCCGCAGAAAAGGCATTGCCGGAGTCCGTCCCGC
The DNA here is from genome assembly GCA_963558985.1 of uncultured Clostridia bacterium. GTDB lineage: Bacteria > Bacillota > Clostridia > Peptostreptococcales > Anaerovoracaceae > Hominibacterium. The sequence continues at coordinate 4,578 of CAUWJW010000138.1, forward strand.
TGATGGTTCCCTCAATATGCAGTATACTGATGTGATCTTTGCTCATATCTGCATACTTGCTGCTGTCACCTGCGCCTAATGCCTTACAGCCTGCTGCCAGCAAAATCACCCCGGCAAGAATGCATAAGAATATAAGGAGCGGCTTTTTTATCCTTTTCTTTCGTCCACCGCCTCCGCCTGTGCCTGCACCGCCTCCGTCAAAGGTTTCGAAAGCTTCTGCGCAGTCTCTGCCCCCCTCTCCGATGGTATAATAACGCACACCGTTCTCATCCGGGCCTGTAATCATTTCTTTCTTTTCTTCTCTTTTTTCTTCCATTCTCCATCTCCCTCTATCGTTTCAAACTCATGATAATTGCCTGTATTCTATCATTTTCTGCACTTCTGCGCAAATAAAAAACAAAAATTTTTCTTGACAGTGTACTATGTTACCTAGTACACTTAATATACCAAAACTTGCGGGAGGTGAACGTTTTTGTTCCAGCTTGATCTAAAAAGCCGAAAATCGATCTACGAACAAGTGGTAGATCATTTGAAAGAACTCATTATTTCCGGTGTTCTGCAGGCTGAAGAAAAACTTCCCTCTGTCAGAGAGTTATCCAAAACACTGACCGTAAACCCCAATACCATCCAGAAAGCCTATCGGGAACTGGAGCGCCAGGGTTATGTCTATACCTCTCCCGGTCTGGGAACTTTTGTAGCCGACCGTTCCCGGGCAGAAGCCGGTCCTGAGGAAATTGCCCGCGCAGTAAACCTGATGCGTGACATCATTACAGAAATGCTCTATGTGGGAATTCCTCTTTCTAAAATTCGGGAAATCATTGATACTGTACTGGCAGAAAAGGAGAACTGGAAATGATCAAAGTTGAAAAACTCAGTAAAAAATTTGATAAAATCCAAATATTAAACTCGCTTAATCTGAATGTAAAAAAGGGATCCATCTACGGTCTCATCGGAACCAACGGCGCCGGCAAGACGACTCTCATCAGACACATCGCAGGTGTCCTCTGCCCGGACAACGGCACAGTCACCATTGATGGGCAGCCTGTCTTTGACAACATAAAAGTCAAAGAACGTCTGGGATATATTCCCGATGACCTTTATTTCTTTTCGACTTATAACCTGAAAGAAATGTCCCGTTTTTTCAAATCATTGTACCCTTGCTGGAATCAGAAACGGTTTGAAGAAATGGCGCAGAGTTTCCGTCTGGATACAGGCAGAAAATTGTCCCAGTTTTCCAAAGGCGGACAGAAGCAGGCCGCCTTCCTGCTTACAATGTCCGCCATGCCCGATTACCTTCTGCTTGATGAGCCTATTGACGGAATCGATCCGATTGTGCGGCAGAAAATCTGGAATTTTATCATGGATGATGTAGCTGATCGGGAAATGACAGTTCTGGTTTCCTCCCATAATCTGAGAGAGCTGGAGGGCGTATGTGACTCTATTGGCATTTTGTCTAACGGCACTGTTTCTGTAGAACGTGATCTTGATGACTTAAAATCCGATGTTCACAAAATACAGGTTGCCTACAGAGACAGACCTGCCTCTCCTTATGAGGGACTGACTGTCCTCCACCGGGAGCAGCGCGGCTCTGTAGAGATTCTCATTGTACGGGAAAAAAGAGAGAAGGCAGAAGCTCTGATCCGGGCCGGCCATCCGGCAATTTTTGATATTCTGCCCTTGTCTCTTGAAGAAATTTTTATTTATGAAGTAGGAGGTACCAGCCATGGACAGATCCTGTTTTAGCCTATCAGTCTCTGTTATAAAAGAAAATTTCCGGCGTTTCTGGACAGTGCCTGCAGTAGGTTTTCTGGCCTGGTTTCTGATTGCCATCATACCGATCATGGCCGCTTACAAGAACGAAAGTGCGCTTTCTGCATTTACTGTATCGCTGCTGTATCATGCATATCCGTTTTCTGCAGGGCTGCTGCTTGTGATTCCTATCATTTCTGTCAGCCTGGTTTTCCGTTACCTCCATCAGTACAGCAGCGCAGCTATGCTCCATGCGCTCCCCCTTACAAAGAGCCAGCTGTTTAACAGCAACTTTCTTTCCGGACTGCTGTTTTCCATACTGCCGGTACTTTTCACAGGCGCTCTGCTTCTCTGTCTTGTGAAGCCTGCTCATTTAGAAAATTTTCCTGATATTCCCATTCTTTTGGAGCGAGATTTGGATCATATTAAAGAAATGGTTCAATTTCACGAGAATATCTTCACATATGAGAATGTCCTGATCTGGATCGGCGGCACTCTGCTGGTAACCTTGTGCATTTACTCGATTTCCACTTTTGCGGGAATGATAACAGGAAGCAGCATCATACATTTTTTCACTTCCCTG
>CAUWJW010000139.1:0-6814 GCA_963558985.1 uncultured Clostridia bacterium
GTTTTTTTTTTACAATGGGTTCAAATTAATTTGACAACAACAGCGGCAGGTATTGTACTGATTCTGGTTACAGCGGTAATGGTTTCGGGGCTGGCTTTTGCAGACACATCGCAGGAGCAGAAGCCGCCTGATACAGCCGGAGAAGTGAACTTTACAGCGGAGCTGAGTTTTGACGGCGCTATGGATGATTATGTAGAGCTGGATTTGGCCAATTATGGACAGCAGCCTATGAAAGTCATGCCGGAGGCGCATTACATGGACCACTTGGGGACAGCCGGATCCTGGGACTGCAAAGCTGAGGCTCCGGCAGTCATTGGCGCGGGAAGATCAAAACGCATAGGGTTTCTTCTTCCTCAGGCTGTTTCCCATGGGGAAAATTCCATTCTGGCATTTTTTTTTCAGTACAATGGCAGCTGGTATCTGGGAAAAGTAGGGGAAGCCAATGGAATCGAATATTTTCTCGAGCATAATTAAATCACGCATAAATAAAAACACTGCAGTATCCTTATGAAACAGGGAACGCAGTGTTTTGTGCTTTGGGGGGTCATAAAGTTTGATTTTTGTATAAAAATGAGATACAATATTCCTATTAGCGAGCTGGGCGAAAATGCCTGAATCCTGAACCTAGAACAAAATTTATATTAAAAGAAGAGAGAAGAAATGGAACATATTATTTGGAACAAAGAAATGGAGTGTGCAGATAAGCAGACTATTCGGGCTTTGCAGCTGGATCGCCTGAAGAAGATAGTGGAAGTCTGCTATCATAAAGTGCCTCTTTATAAGCACAAGTTCGATGAGATCGGACTGAAACCGGAACATATCAAGACACTGGAAGATGTAAGGCACCTGCCTTTTACAACAGCAGAGGATCTGCGCAGCACCTATCCGTTTGGCATGTTTGCAGTGGACAAGCGGGAGGTTGTGCGCCTGCACGGATCGTCCGGAACAATAGGAAAACCGAAAATTATCGGATATACCAGACAGGATCTGGACAACTGGTCTGAAATTATGGCAAGAGTAATCTGTGCTGCAGGAGGAACGCCTGACGATATCGTACAGATTGCATTTGGATACGGGCTGTTTACAGGCGGCTTCGGCCTGCATTACGGGATGGAAAAGCTAGGTGCCATGGTAGTGCCTCTTTCCAGCGGAAATACAGAAAGACAGCTGATGCTCATGCAGGATTTCGGATCCACAATTCTGATTGCAACGCCGTCCTATGCACTGTACCTGGCAGATGAGATTGAAAGAAGAGGAATTGACAAAGATAACATCAAGCTTCGCCTTGCCTTGTTCGGAGGAGAGGGTCATACAGAAGAAATGCGTCAGAAAATCGAAAATCAGCTGGGTATTCTGGCAACAGAAAACTATGGACTTTCGGAAATAGGCGGACCGGGATATGCAGGAGAATGCTACTTAAAGCAGGGTATGCATATAGCAGAAGACCACTATTACTCTGAAGTGGTAGATCCTGAGACTTTAGAGCCGCTGCCAATCGGTGAAAAAGGAGAAGTCGTTATCACGACTCTGACCAAACAGGCTTTCCCGGTACTGAGATATCGGACAAGAGACATCAGCTGGTTCAATGATGAGCCTTGCCAGTGCGGAAGAACAACCATGCGCATGGCTAAGGTGCAGGGACGTACAGACGATATGATGGTTATTCGGGGCGTTAATGTATTCCCATCCCAGATTGAATCCGTCATTATGAGCATGAATGAAGTGGAGCCGTTCTATGAGATTGTGCTTACAACAGAAGGCTACATGGATCGGATTGAAGTAAAAGTGGAATTTTCGGATGCGTCTCTTTTGGATGATTTTACAAAACTGGAAGCACTGCGGGCAAAGATTAAGCACAACCTGCGTGTCATCTTAAACATTGATGCAAAGGTAACTCTGGTTTCCTCAGGAACACTGCCGAGATTTGAGGGGAAAGCAAAACGGGTTATTGATCATAGAAAAAACAAATAAAACAAAGAGGTTGGAAATGGAAAAAAAGATAATGTTAGGAAACGAGGCTTTTGCAAGAGGAGCCTTTGAAGCAGGAGTAACGGTCGTGTCCTCCTATCCGGGAACGCCAAGCACAGAAGTGACCGAGTCAGCTGCAAAATACGACGAAATTTATGTGGAATGGGCGCCCAATGAAAAGGTAGGAACAGAAGTGGCGGTAGGTGCTTCTGTGGGAGGAGCAAGAGCCTTATCCTGTATGAAGCATGTGGGACTCAATGTAGCGGCAGATCCTTTTTATACTGCTGCATACACAGGAGTTACCGGAGGACTTGTCGTTCTGGTGGCAGACGATAACGGATGTCATTCCAGTCAGAATGAACAGGACTCCCGTTATCACGGAAAGGCGGCAGGCGTTCCCATCTTAGAACCGGCAGATGCGCAGGAGTGCAAAGACTTTATGAAATACGCCTATGAGCTGAGTGAGAAGTATGACACAGTAGTGCTCATGCGCTCCAATACAAGAGTCTCCCATTCCAGAGGCATTGTTTCGCAGGAGGCGCGTCAGGAAAAAGAACTTGTGCCTTATGAAAAGAATATACAGAAGTTTGTGGCTATGCCGGCGATGGCAAAGAAGCTGCACGTTGCCCAGGAAAAAAGACTGAATCAAATAGAAGCAGACTCGATAGATTTCCCGATCAATAAGATGGAGATCAAGGATAAGAAAATCGGAATCATTACCAGCGGAATCTGCTATCAGTATGTAAAAGAGGCACTGCCGGAAGCCAGTGTGCTGAAAATGGGTCTGATCAACCCGTTGCCGAAGGAAATGATACGGCAGTTTGCACAGCAGGTGGAACAGGTTTATGTTATTGAAGAGGGAAACCCGTTCTTTGAAGAACAGATTCGTGCAATGGGAATCCCGGCAAAAGGCAAGGAGATGTTCACCATTCAGGGCGAATATTCTGCAAATATGATCAGAGAAGCCTTTACAGGAGAAACGCCTTCCCATGCTCCCGCACCGGAAGCTGCAGGCAGACCGCCGCTTATGTGTGCCGGATGTCCGCACAGAGGGCTGTTTTACATATTGAAAAAGCTGAAAAAGACCGTTATGGGAGATATCGGATGTTATACGCTGGGAGCACTTCCGCCGACAGCAGCCATAGATACCTGCCTGTGTATGGGAGGGTCAATTACAATGGCTCACGGGTTTGAAAAGGCAAGAGGAAGAGACGCAGCCAAAGATACTGTAGCGGTTTTAGGAGATTCCACCTTCTTCCACTCCGGAATTACAGGACTGATCAATATGAATTATAACCAGTCCGCAGGAACTGTCATTGTTCTGGATAACCGCATCACAGGTATGACCGGACACCAGGACAATCCGTCCACCGGGAAAAACGCCAAGGGAGAAGCGGCGCCGGCCATTGATATTGCAGGAATTGCCAGAGCATGCGGTGTGAAACATGTGACAGAAGTAGATCCGTTTGATCTGGAAGCTGTGGAAAAAGCGGTAAAAGAAGAAACTGCAAGAGAAGAACTTTCTGTCATCATAACAAAACGTCCTTGTGCACTGATTGTGAAACAGCCGGATATACCGCATAAGGTGACAGATGCATGCAAGAACTGCAGAAAATGTATGGATATTGGCTGCCCTGCCATTGAAGTGGCTGACGGAAAGCCGGTAATCATAGGAGAAAGCTGTGTGGGATGCGGGCTCTGTATTGATGTATGTCCGTTTGATGCCATCAAAGAGGAGGTAAAATAGGATGAAAAATATTAACATTCTCATTGTAGGTGTAGGCGGTCAGGGAACGCTGCTTGCCAGTGTACTGCTTGGAAAGCTGGCACTGGAGGAAGGCTATGATGTAAAACTGGCAGAAGTGCATGGGATGGCGCAAAGAGGCGGCAGTGTTGTGACACATGTCCGCATTAGTGAAGAGCAGGTTTACTCCCCTCTGATTGAAGAAGGCGGAGCTGATGTGATTATTGCCTTTGAAGAACTGGAGGCGTACAGATGGATTTCATACTTAAAGAAGGATGGAGCCATCTTTGTAAATGCTCAGCAGATTAAACCAATGCCTGTTATCCTGGGAGCAGCTGAGTATCCGGAAGATGCGGTAGGATTCCTTGAGGAACATGCAAATAAAGTTGTATGTCTGGATGCCCTTGGGATTGCAGAAGGGTGCGGCAGCGCAAAAGCCGTAAACACCGTTCTGCTCGGTGCAGTTGCCAGAGAACTGCCTTTTTCAAAGGAAAGCTGGCTGAAGCAGATTGAAGAAACAGTAAAGCCGAAATTCATAGACCTGAACAAAGAGGCTTTTGAAAAGGGATATCAGGCATAAAAAATAGAACGCAGGAGGAACTTGAATAGGATGATTTGGAACGAAGCAATTGAATGTGCAGATCGCAAAACGATGGAAGAACTTCAGCTGAAAAGACTGAAGAACGTAGTGGCTCATGTGTATAAGAATGTAGAGCCGTACAGAGCGAAAATGGATGATAAAGGGGTAAAGCCGGAAGACATACAGAGTCTGAAGGACATTACAAAGCTGCCTTTTATTACAAAGGAAGACCTGGCAGAGAACTATCCTAACGGTCTGTTTGCCATGGATATGGAGGATATCGTGCGTATTCATGCATCATCAGGAACAACAGGAAAACCCAAGATTGCAGGATATACAAAGAATGATCTGGATATGTGGGGAGAATGTGTCGCAAGATGTCTGGCAATGGCAGGTGCCACAAAAAAATCCGTAGTGCAGGTCGCTTACGGATACGGACTGTTTACCGGCGGACTGGGTGCACACCTGGGAGCTGAAACAATGGGAGCTACGGTAATTCCTATGAGCAGCGGGAATACGCAGAAACAGCTGATGTTTATGCAGGATTTAAAGAGTACCCACCTGTGCTGTACACCGTCTTATGCACTTACAATTGCAGAAGCAGCAGAAAAAGCAGGCTTAAAACCGGAAGACATCACTCTTGAGGGCGGCGTCTTCGGTGCCGAGCCATGGACTGCAGCCATGAGAAATGAAATCGAAAAGAGACTGGGCATCCATGCCCATGATATTTACGGACTTTCTGAAGTAATGGGACCCGGAGTATCTACAAGCTGCAGTGAAAATGACGGTATGCATATTATGGAGGACTATTTTCTTCCGGAGATTATTGATCCGAATACATTAGAGCCGCTTCCTGACGGACAGGAGGGCGAATTGGTCATTACAACCATCGGCAAAGAAGGTATGCCGCTGATTCGATACAGAACAAGAGATATCTGTTCTTTGAACCACGAGAAATGCAAATGCGGAAGAACACTTGTAAGAATGAGCCGCGTAGTAGGACGTACAGATGATATGCTCATTATCCGCGGCGTTAATGTATTCCCATCTCAGGTAGAAACTGTAATTGCCAGATTTGAAGATACACTCACTATGAACTATAAGTTATATGTGGGAAGAGAGAACAATAAGGACACCTTCGAGCTTGCAGTAGAGCTTGCAGAGGGCCTTGCGATTGATGATATTAAATTCGTTGAAAATCTGAGAGCCAAAGTGGATCATGAATTGAGAAATATTTTGGGAATCGGATGTAAGATACGCTTCCTTAATGCAGGGACGCTGCCGAGAAGCGAAGGAAAAGCCGTTAGAGTTGAAGACACAAGAAAGCTGTAATGCGCAGCAGTGAGGAGGAGAAACATGTTAATCAAACAGATGTCTGTATTTGTAGAGAATACTACCGGCCGACTGGCAGAACTGACAAGAGTTCTTGCCAATGATGGGATCGATATCAAAGCATCCTGCATCGCAGATACAGTGGATTTCGGCATTTTAAGATGCATCGTTGATGAGCCGGAAGAAGCAACGCGGGTTTTGAAAGAAAATGGATTTACAGCCAGCATTACAGAAGTAATCGCAGTAGAACTGGAAGACCGTCCGGGCGGATTTGCCGATGTGCTGGAAGTTTTGGCAAAGGAAGAAATCGGTGTGGACTACATTTATTCTACAGTGCGTTCCAAAGAAGGCGCTGCTGTGATTGTAATAAAAGTAGAAGACCCTAGAAAAGCCGTTGAAGTTTTGGAAAAACACGGTGTAAAATTGTATAAAATGGAAGAACTCAAGGAAATGCGCCACGCAAAATAGGCAGCAGAATCAGATGGGAATCTGTCCCTGATTTGTAAGGAGGAGAAAAATGGACATTGCAAAAAAACATGCCGCATTTATTATCGCTCTGATCGCTTTTTTTTCTCTGTCGGCTTCAGCAGTTCTGACAGATGCTGTATCAGCAGAAACAAAGCTGAAGACGCCGAGACTGACTAATCATGCATCCGGTTCAACGAGTATCCGCAATACCTGGACAAAAGTAAAGGGTGCAGACGGGTATGAAATTTTTCGAGCCGGAAAAAAAGACGGAAACTATAAAAAAGTCAAGACCATCACAAATGGAAAGACACTGTCATGGAACAATAAGAAGCTGAAAAAAAACCGGAATTATTATTATCAGGTTCGGGCCTATAAGAAAGACGGATCCAATAAAGTATACGGAAATTTCAGTGCAGGACAGTGGGCCGTACCAACCGATCAGCCTAACTGGGCATATAGTATCAGCGGGAAAAGTAAAAAAACAAGAACGGTGAAGGTGATTTTTACAAATAAGAGCAGATACCCGATGGTGTTTGAAAAACAAGGCGCCTACCTAACCGGAGCGAAAGCTGTAAAAAGATGGGAATCCAGGCCTGCGCAGCAGTGGCATGAGATGAAAAATACCCAGCTGAAAGCAGCTGGAATCTATCCGGCGGAAATGAAGAAAAACATGACAATAAAACCGGGGAAAAAAGCTGTGCTGCAGTACAAGACAAGGATTC
>CAUWJW010000140.1:0-6769 GCA_963558985.1 uncultured Clostridia bacterium
ATCAAACGGGGAGGAAGGCGCCTGGAGTGGGGCTGCCTGGACTGGAACACGACTGCTTTGGATTTTTACAAGACTCTGGGGGCAAAAGGTGTGGATATTATGACGATTTATCGGCTCACTCCTGATAAAATTCGGGAACTGGCAGAGTCTTAAACAATTCTTAAATGATTGCTCTGTTTTATCTTAAAAAAATATATGACATAATAGCACTGGAGGTTGACAAAGAATGTATAATATCTTGATTTGTGATGACGAAAGAGACATTGTTTCCGCATTAAAAATTTATCTGGCAAATGATGACTATAAGCTTTATGAAGCCTATAACGGCCGTGAAGCATTGGAAATTCTGGAAAATACAGAGATCCACCTGGCTTTACTGGATATCATGATGCCGGAAATGGACGGAATACAGGTTTTGACGCAAATGCGGAAGACCCGAAATACTCCGGTGATTTTTCTGACTGCAAAAGGAGAAGACACGGATAAAATCCTGGGACTGAATTTAGGTGCAGATGATTATGTCACAAAGCCGTTTAATCCGGTGGAATTGCTGGCCAGAGTGAAATCCCAGCTGCGGCGCTATATGGAACTGGGTGCGGGAAACTGCAGACCGGCTGCGCTGCATGTAGGGGACATTGAGCTGGATGACAGAAGCAAACAGGTTACACTGATGGGGGAAGAAGTGAGCCTGACGCCAAAGGAATACGGGATTTTAAAATTTCTTATGGAGCATCCGGGACAAGTCTTTTCGCCAAAACAGATCTATAGCCAGGTATGGGAAGAATATGCCTATGGTGCAGAAGGAACGGTGGCGGTACATATCCGCCACTTGCGTGAAAAGGTGGAAATCAATCCCGATGAACCGCGCATTTAAAAGTTGTGTGGGGACAGGGATACAAGATCGAGTGAGGTGTGTAGAATGGAAAAGATAAAACAGAGCGCAGCAGCGAAAACGACAGCTTTTATTCTGCTGCAGATATTGGTTTTGATTACAGTTTGTTCGGCGATGATTGCAGCTGTGAATTTGGACCGGGGATGGTATATTTATGATAACAAAGAACGCCAGCGGGATATGCTTTATCACAGTATGGCAGTGGAAGCGCAGAACTATATAACCATAAGCATGCCGGAAGCCATGGAGCCGAAGGGAGAATTGATTTTAGGAGAAAATCAGGCAACGGGGTTTGGATATGAAATTTATGTTCCCCAAAATGATAAAAAAGAAAAACTGGTAAAGCAGCTTCATCTCGGGCTGAAAACGGAGCAGAATGTATATACAGAATCTTTTCAGCACGGAGATTACCGGGTGCAGGTGTATCTGGCGCATTTAGAAGAGCGGGGATCATTGCCTTTTTCGCTGGAACAGAAATTTCTGCTGGAAAGCAAGATATACCAATGGAAAAATCCAGCCTTGTGGTTTGGCGGAATTAGCCTTTTAGCCGGGATTTGTCTGTTTGTCTTTCTTATGATGGCAGCTGGGCACAGAAACGGTGAAGAAAGGCCCAGATGGATGATGCCGCTGGATCTGGTGCTGGCACTGGGATGTTTTCTAATTTGTGTGCTGGGAAGCGTGACCTTTTCCATGACATATGATTATTCCTATCTGGGAGTGGAAATCGGTGCTGCCTTGGCTGCGATTGCGGGAATCTCTTCTGTGATTACAGGGGTTCTGATTCTCTTTGCGGCAGAACTGAAACAGGGAGGCTGGCTGCGCAGAACTCTTCTTTACAGGCTGGTGTATATACCGGGAAGGCGTCTGCTTTCTTTCCTGAAGCGGGGAATTAAGCATCTGTTTGCAATTTTGCCGGTGATCTGGAAATCTGTCCTTATTCTGGCAGTGCTGCTGATTATCAACCTCATCGTGTGTATCAACTGGTTTTATGACGGCGCTGCTGTACTGGTATGGTTTTTAGAGGCAGTGTTTGTAAGTGTGTGTGTGATTTATATAGCATGGGGGATGAAGCAGCTTGCGGAAGGCGCACGCCGCCTGGCAGAAGGGGATCTTTCTTATCGCATCGATAAGAAGGGGCTGATTCTGGATCTGGAACAGCATGCGGATAATCTGAACCGAATCCGTGAGGGGATGGCAAAAGCAGTAGAAGAGAGGACGAAGAGCGACCGCTTTAAAGCAGAGCTGATTACCAATGTCTCTCACGATATTAAGACGCCTCTTACCTCTATTATCAATTATGTGGATTTTCTCAAGAAAGAAGAACTTCATAATGAGAAGGCCAGGGAATATGTGGAAGTGCTGGACCGTCAGGCAGGACGGCTGAAGAAGCTGACGGAAGATCTGGTGGATGCATCGAAAGCAGCTACGAGAAATGTCAGTATTGATCTGAAGCCATGTCAGGTAGATGTCCTTATGACACAGACTATGGGAGAGTATGAAGAAAAGGCAAAGCAGAGCGAGCTGAACTTTATTCTGAAGCTGCCGGAAGAAAGTATTGAAATTCTGGCAGACGGAAGGCGCTTGTGGAGAGTATTCGACAATTTACTCAACAATATCTGCAAATATGCGCAGCCGGGAACAAGGGTGTACATGACACTGCAGAAAGAAGAGCAGAAGGCAGTCATTACGTACCGGAACATTTCAAAATATGAACTGGATATTACAGAAGAGGAGTTAATGGAGCGATTTGTGCGGGGAGACAGTTCGCGTCACACCGAAGGCAGCGGTCTGGGATTGTCTATCGCCCGTAATCTAGTGGAACTGCAGGGAGGAACCTTTCATATTACGATAGACGGTGATTTGTTTAAAGCTGTAATTGAATTTCCTCTTACTGATTTATGATGCCGAAAGAGAAGGAGGCTTTAGTGAAGGAGAATTTATGCGCTGTTAAATACCCTATCATGCTGGTTCACGGCATCGGGTACTGTGATACCGACCACAGCAGGTATTGGGGACGAATCCCGCAATTCCTTCAGGAGCATGGAGCAAAGGTGTATTTTGGGAACCAGCCTGCCTTTGGGAAAGTTGTAGAAAATGCTTATCGGCTGAAGCAGTCTGTTCAGAAAGCCCTGGAAGATTCCGGGGCTGATAAACTGAACCTGATTGCGCATTCCCGAGGCGGGATTGAAGCCAGATATCTGATCAGCCAATTGGGGATGGAAGAAAACATAGCTTCGCTTACTACCTTGGCAACGCCGCACAGGGGGGTCGCAACGATGGATGCGGTAAAAGAAAAACGAAATTTTTTGTATAAGGGACTGATACGTGTATTCAACCGGATGCTGGTTGCAGACGGAAAACAGAAAAACAAGGCACTGGACATTTATGAGCAGTTTACAGAAGACTATATGACTGTTTTTAATCAGCTGGTTTTAGATGCCGAGGACGTATTTTATCAGAGCTATGCCTTTGATATGAAAAATGTGAAAAGTGATCCTTCTATGGGGATTTTTTATAAGATTATTAAAAAGCATGAAGGGGTTAATGACGGACTGGTGCCGGCGGAGTCCTGCAAGTGGGGTGAGTTTCAGGGAGTGGTTTCATTACCCGGGAAATATGGAATTTCCCATCCCAGAGCAGCAGATTCTCATCCCATGAAACCGGCAAAAGAATCGTTCTGCATTGCAGAGCTGTACGGGGAAATTGCGGAAAATTTAAAAAAGCGGGGCTTTTAATAAATCGCAAAATCTGCAGAATCTCAAGGCTAATTATAATGACAAAAATAGAGAAGCGTAGTATAATAAAAAATCATTATGCAAGGAGGACAGCAGATTGAAAATACCAGAAATTTATAAAAAGAAAAAGCCCGTTTTTTCCCTGGAAATTTTTCCTCCCAAGCGGAAATCGGGGCTGGAGAAGATATACGACACGATACAGACTTTGAGTGTATGCAATCCGGACTTTATCAGTGTGACTTACGGTGCAGGCGGGAATATGGCAGATAACTCCACCTGTGAGATTGCTTCTAATATAAAGAAGAAATTCGGGATTGAACCTCTGGCGCATCTGACATGTGTCAACTCTACTATGTCTGATGTGACAGAAATGATCAAACGCTTTGCAGAAGCAGAGATTGAAAATGTGCTGGCACTGCGAGGTGATATTGTCCCTGGGGAAAAAATCGAAAAAGAATTTTTCCATGCAAATGAGCTTGCCATTGAAGTGCAGAGAAACAGCGGACTGCAGATTCTGGGAGCATGCTACCCGGAGGGACACTATGAAAGCAAGAATCTGCGTGAGGACATTCAGAACCTGAAATACAAAATCGGAGCAGGTGTAAAGGTGCTGATTACCCAGCTGTTTTTTGATAATCAGCTTTTTTATGATTTTATGGTTCAGGTGAGAAATGCAGGGATTCAGGTTCCGGTTTCTGCAGGAATCATGCCTATTGTGAGCAAAAAACAGATTGAAAAGACAGTGGCACTCAGCGGTGCCAGCCTTCCTCATGAATTTACTAAAATGATCGGACTTTATGAAAATGATCCGGAAGAGCTGTACCGGCACGGGATTCAGTATGCAGCAGATCAGATCCGGGATTTGCTTCAGCATGGGGTAGACGGGATTCATCTTTATACAATGAACAATCCTGAGGTTTCGCTGGCTGTTTATGAGAAGATAAAGGATCTGCTGTAAAATGAAACTGGAAATACCAAAGAAGATACATCGGAAACAGTGGCTCAGGCGGATGGGCGTTCGCGGAGAAGGCGATGAAAGGCTGGCTGCTGCCATGGATAAATGGGAGCCGGTTCTGCTGGGAGAAATTCGCCCGCAGGGAATTTATCGCATCCTGGATTTGGATGCGCTGGAACTGGAGGGACGGGCGATTCAAAAGCATTTAAAGGGATGCAGAGAAATGGCTGTTATGGGGGTGACTTTGGGAGCCGGCACAGACAGGCTGATTCGAATCAATCAGGTCAGAGATATGGCTGATGCAGTGATTTTGGACTGCGGTGCTTCTGTTCTGACAGAGCAGATCTGCGATCAGGCAGAAGAGCAGATACGCAGGGAAACAGACGGTTTTCTTACAGGAAGATACAGCCCCGGCTATGGAGATCTTCCTGTAAAAACGCAGGAACAGCTGGTGCGCATCCTGGACTCTGCAAGAAAAATCGGTCTGACTGTAAACAGCAGTCACATTATGATTCCAAGAAAATCAGTAACTGCCATACTGGGAATTGCAGATCATCCGGTAAAAGGTTACCTTGCCTCTTGCTCGGAATGTACACTGAAGGATACTTGTATCCTGAGAAAGGAAGGAAAAAACTGTGCTGAATTTTAAAGAACATTTTTATATTCTGGATGGAGGAATGGGGACAACGCTGCAGCAGAGCGGACTGAAGCCGGGTGCATCTCCGGATCTGCTCAGCCTGACGGACCCGGAGCTGATTACTTCTATTCATAAAAAATATGTGGAAGCCGGCTCTCAGGTCATCTATGCCAATACTTTCGGTGCGAATCCTTTTAAGTTGCAGGGAAGCGGATACTCAACGGAAGAAGTGATTCAAAGTGCTGTAAAAGCGGCAAAGGCAGCCTGTGATGCGGACACTCTGGTGGCGCTGGATGTCGGGCCCTTGGGAGAACTGCTGGAGCCTATGGGAACGCTTACCTTTGAAGAGGCTTATGATGCCTTTGCTCTTGTAGTGGAGCAGGGGGCTGCTGCAGGAGCGGATCTGGTTGCCATTGAGACCATGACGGACCTGTATGAAGTAAAGGCCGCTGTGCTGGCTGTAAAAGAAAAGACCAGTCTTCCTGTCCTTGTTTCTATGACTTTTGAAGAAACAGGACGAACATTCACGGGAACCGGCATTGAATGCATGGCAGCAGTGCTGGAGGGACTGGGAGCAGACGCCATAGGAATCAATTGTTCTCTTGGCCCTGCGGAAATTTTACCTCTGATAAAAAAAATGGTCAGCCTGACTGACCTTCCGGTATTTGTAAAGCCCAATGCAGGTCTTCCGGATCCTCGTACAGGAGCCTATGATATTATGCCCCGGGAATTTGCAGATACTATGGCAGAATATCTCGACCTGGGTATTTCTATGGCAGGAGGATGCTGCGGCACGACACCGGAATATATCAAAATAATGAAAGAGACTTTTGAATCCCGTGAGAGGAAAAAACGCTCTAAAGGTTCCGGGAAGACAGTTGTCTGCAGCGGGACCAAAGCCGTGACAGTAGATAAAGTCACGGTAATTGGAGAACGGATCAACCCGACAGGGAAAAAGAGACTGAAGCAGGCACTCATTGATGAGGATTTTGACTATATTTTATCGCAGGCAGTGCAGCAGATTGATGCAGGGGCACACATACTGGATGTCAATGTGGGAATTCCGGATGTGGATGATGTAAGGCTGCTTCCTCAAGTCATCAAACAGCTTCAGGCAATTACGGATCTTCCTTTGCAGATTGATTCATCAAACCCGGAAGCCATCGAAGCCGCCCTGCGGGTCTATAACGGCAAAGCCATTGTCAACTCTGTCAATGGGGAAGAAGCTGTCATGGGAAGGATTCTTCCGATTGTAAAAAAATATGGTGCGGCAGTCGTGGGACTTACCTTGGATCAGGACGGCATTCCGGCCAAAGCAGAGGAGCGTTTTGCTATTGCAGAGCGGATTCTGACCCGTGCGCTGGAGTTTGGGATTCCGAAAGAAGATGTGCTTATCGACTGTCTGACTCTGACTGCTTCTGCACAGCAGGAGGCGGTGACAGAAACCTTAAAAGCAGTAAAGATGGTGAAAGAACAGTTGGGTCTTCATACTGTTTTAGGCGTGTCCAATATCAGCTTCGGTCTGCCTTGCAGACCTCTGGTGAACCGTA
>CAUWJW010000141.1:0-6758 GCA_963558985.1 uncultured Clostridia bacterium
TTGTAATTTCCAGCACATCATCAGAATAAGGATTGTTCACCCTTACTACCTGGGTGGAATTCCAGTGATAAAAACCATCATCTCCAAGCTGCCTCATTTCCATGGAGATCTGCTTTTCCCCCCGTTCAAAAGCAGCCAGCAGCTCTTTCCTTCCAAATTTTTGCTTAAACTCTTTTCTGAAATCCGGATCCACAGTGGACATCCCTGTTTCAATCAGTTCATCAAAATTTCCTGACTCTGCAGCTTTCTTGGTCTGAAAGCCGTCATACCCTACCATGTAATATGTATTTTTAGTCAGGTTTGCCGATATAAGCATCTGGTATGCCACTCTCGCAGCCGTAGCCAGCTGATTGATTTCCACATTTCTTTTCTGTTCCTGAATATATTCTTCATGAATATCGCGAAACACAAGAACACACCAGCAGGCACGCGCTTCTATATCGTTTACTCTTGTAGCTGTAAATTCTACCATATGGTAGGATCCGTCCTGCATTCTTCTTCTTATTCTCTTGGAAATCCGCTCCTGCCCCTGGCCAAAGGCGCAGAGCATGGCTTCCCGGGAAAAATAGGAAAAAAAAGTTTCCAGATCATCCGGATGCACAACAAGAGAGGCATACCTCCTGTTTTCTTTTCCAAAGATTCCCCTCTCCGGCACTCCTTCCCACATTAAATCCTTCTGGCAATTGACATAATAGTCCTCTGTAAGATTTGCAATAATACATTCATCGAAAACAGTCACCAGACTGTTCCTATATATCTTCTCTATCTTTTCCAGTCCCTGCTGTTCCTCATAATTCAGTTTATGAGGCACTACGGTTATCACATATGCCGGAATTTCATCATTCCAGAGAACCCGGTCTGCCGTAATATCCACCACCTCGCCAAAAGGGTCATTGTAATGGATCGTATGATGAGATTTTTTATCTCCAATTGTCAGAATCGGGCAGTTTTCACAGCCTCCTTCCCAAATTTTATAGCACTTCTTCCCCAGCTCTACTTCCGGACTCACCTCTTTTACTCTTCGATTGAAATAGAGCAGTTTGTAGGTATCCTGCTCAATTACATAAATTGCAGTTTCTGACAATGCGTCCATAATTTTCAGCGCATTTTTTTCCCACATTTTTGTCTCCTCCGCAGTCTATACACAATTCTGTCTAAATATAGTTCCTCAACATTTGTTCTCCTCATTTTATCCACTCTAACCTGATTTGTCAATTTTTCTGAATTTTCCGTTTATTTCTCTTCCCATTGAAAATACTTTATCTCCCCTCTTCCATTTATTACTTTAATATGTTATAATAATGTTCTTATATGCTGCATGCCAGCACATTCAGGAAAGGAGTTACTCAATTGTTAGAAAGAATGAAAAAGAAACGTGAGGCCAGGCTTTCTGCCAATAATGAGCCTTCCAATTTTACTCATAAAATGGCTGAGCTCCTGGAAAAGAAAAATGTGATCGACAGCGATCTTTACATTAAACATAATGTAAAGCGCGGGTTGCGTAATTCCAATGGCACCGGCGTTGTTGTCGGTCTTACCAGAATTGGTGAAGTTCTGGGATACCGGGTGGATGAAAACAAAGAAAAGATTCCTATGGAAGGAAAGCTTTATTACCGGGGCTACAGCATCGAGGAACTGGTCAGGAACTGTATCGATGAAGGTCGTTTTGGGTTTGAAGAGATTACATATCTGCTGATTTTCGGTCAGCTTCCTACACAGAAACAGCTGAATGATTTTAATGCCCTTCTTGGAGAAAAAAGAGAGCTTCCTATGGGTTTTGCAAGGGATATGATCCTAACCGCTCCTTCCAGAAGTATTATGAACAAACTGGCACGAAGTGTTCTGGCACTTTATTGTTATGATGACAACCCGGATGATACCTCGATCGAAAATGTGCTGCGGCAATCCATTGATCTGATCGGTTATTTTCCGGCTTTGATTGCATATGCCTATCAGGCTAAATCGTCCACTTTTGACAATAAAAGCCTTCATCTGCACTATCCGATACCGGAGCTTAGTACAGCAGAGAACATCCTTCGGATGATCCGCCCTACCGGACAGTATACAGATCTGGAAGCAAAGCTTCTTGATATTGCAATGATTCTCCACGCTGAGCATGGCGGCGGAAACAACTCTTCCTTTACGACCCACCTGGTGTCTTCATCCGGAACAGATACATATGCGACAATCTCCGCTGCAGTCAGTTCCCTCAAAGGACCAAGACACGGCGGCGCTAATATTGCAGTAATCAATATGATTCAGGATTTGAAGCGGAACGTGAAGGATATTACCAATTACCGCCAGGTAGAAGACTATCTTGTAAAAGTTCTGAGAAAACAGGCAAATGATAAAAGCGGTCTGATTTACGGTGTAGGGCATGCGATTTATACCCTTTCCGATCCAAGAGCCAAGCTTCTCAAAGGTATGGCCAAGCGGCTTGCAGTAAGCAAAGATCTGGTAGATGATTTTATGCTCTGCGACTTTATTGAGAAAAAGGCGCCTGAGCTTTATGCTGAGATCAACGGTGTCAAAAAACCAATGCCGGCCAACGTGGATCTGTATTCCGGATTCGTTTACAGTGCACTGGATATTCCTATTGACATTGCAACACCGCTGTTTGCAACTGCACGTCTTTCCGGCTGGTGCGCCCACAGACTTGAAGAACTCATTGCAGGAAAGAAACTGATGCGTCCTGCCTATAATTGTGTGCAGGAACACCTGGAATACAAGCCGATCAAAGATAGAAAATAAAAATATCACATTTGTTGAAATTTCAAATTACAATAAAGGACGATCCCCCGAGCAGATGTCCGGCCAGATCGTCCTTTTCATATTCTGTGAAAAATACTTTATTTGTAAAGTTCTTCTCTCCTGTGCTTCAGCAGCGGAAGCTGCTCTCTTACGGAATCCACATATTCCAGATCAATGTCTCCATAGATGATACATTCCTTTTCATCTGCTTTCGCAAGAAATTCTCCCCAAGGTGTTGCAATGCAGGAGCTTCCATATGCGCGATAGACGCCTTTCATATCTCTTGCCGGAGAAACAGCTGCAAAATAGACTTGATTGTCCAGCGCTCTTGCTCTCATAGTCAGATCCCAGTGTGCAGGTCCTGTAGTCATATTGAACGCCGCCGGCAGTACAATCAGCTTCGCCCCTTCCAGCGCCATTTTTCTCGACAACTCAGGGAACCTTACATCATAACAAATAGCCACTCCAATCTTACAGTACTCTGTGTCAATGACAGTAGCGCTGTCTCCCGGGCTCAGCGTCTCAGATTCCATAAAGCGTATTCCATTTTTCACATTAATATCAAACAGATGTGCTTTTCTGTGCTTCCCGATCAGTTTTCCTTTCCTGTCAAAGCAATAGCATGTATTATACACGTTATCGCCATCCAGCTCAGAAACAGATCCTCCAATGAGATAAATATCCTGTTCCTTTGCCAGATCTGACAAAAACTGTACCGAAGGACCGTCTTCCGGTTCTGCGTAATCACGAAAATAATCATTGGAATAAGGACAGTTCCACATTTCAGGCAATGCCACCACCTGTGCTCCATTTGACACAGCTTCTCTGATCATACTGCCTGCCTGCTCCATGCAAACACGCTTATCCTTAGAACCCATCATCTGACATAAGCCGATCTTAAACATCTTCCCCTACCTCCTGACTCTTTAAAATATGGATAAAATGATTTGTGATCCTTCCGGTAAGTCCCCATATGACTCTGTCTTTCACCTCATAAATAGGCACTTCCGAAGTTCCCTTGCGCCAGCGATATCCTCTTGGAAATTTAATTTTTTCATAAGGAAAATCACTTCCGATAACCGGCTCCACCTCCATTTTATAGATAACAGGTTCCTGTTCCATCAGCTTCTTCAATGGAACCAGAAAAGTTTCTTTCACCTCATCCGGATTACAATTCAGGCGAGCCAGCGCTTCTTCCTTTATAGTACCCAAAAACGGATACATTGTAAAGTTACTGTAGGCATAAAGTGTATCCAGCCTGCCTATGATCTGAATGTCCTGCCGCTTCACGCCAAGCTCCTCTATGGTTTCACGCACTGCGCACGCTTCAAAGGATTCTCCGCCTTCTGTCTCTCCCCCGGGAAAACACACTTCGCCGGGCTGCCGCTTCATATGTTCTGCTCTTACCTCATACAAAACAAAGAGCTCCCCGTCTCTTTGGACAAGAGGCACCAGTACGGCAAAATACCGATGCTGTCCCATTGCACGGGGAACTCTGTTTTGAAAAACAGACCGGATTCTATCAATTGTCACGGCGGACTGCTTCATTTAACGTCACCTCTTTTTTCTTTCCTCTGATATTCAGCCAGGATGCCACTAAAATCAGGCCAATACCAATATATGTATTCCAGAGAATGGTTTCTTTTAAGAAAATTACCGCCATAACCGGAGCAATTGCAGGTTTCAGGAAAAATGCAATCGATCCGGTAGTTGCATCTGACAATTTTATCGCTGTAAAATAAGAAAAATATCCCAGTCCTGTTACAAAAATACTGATGTATGCCACTAGCAGCCAGTTTTCGGCAATTCCGGATACAACCGGACGCCCCATGAATAAAATCACCACCAAAAGAACCAATGAACCCAGTATAAAACTGATGCTGGTCTGAGCCATAATCCCCATTTTCTGGACGCTGATTTTTCCCGCCACTGTATAAAGGCCGAAAAACAGCGCTGCTAAAAGCATGAGAACAACACCTTTTACTGTATTTCCCGCCTGCAGATCCCATGGTTTTATCATAAATAGGATACCCAAAAGTCCAATCAGTAGTACGATTACATTATTCTTTTTCAACTTTTCGTCCGTCATAAAATGCGCAAAGATCATGGTAAAGAGCGGATTTACAGAAATCAGAACCGATGCAGTAGAGGCATTGGAGTTCATAACTCCCAGCTGGAAGAAAAGCATACTTAAAGGGATTCCTAAAATTCCCACATACAGCAGATAGAGCAGATCCTTCAGTGTGAGTCTGATATTCCTTTTGCGCATCTCTGCGGCCGCAAAAGGCAGAAGCAGAAGCCCTCCGATCATAAACCGCAGGAAGGTCAGCTGGAAAGGATCCATTTCACTTCCCGCCAGCTTTAACGCCACCTCCATTGTCCCAAATAAAAATGCTGTCAATACTACAAAAAAATAAACCTTCTTCATGATTTCCCTTTCTAAAAATTTTCTGAAACCTCAGACACTTGAAAACGACGGTGATAAACACCGCCGCTTAGTTGATAAAATAAAAATTGTAATAAGAATCAAATTAGTTTAAGATTTCACAGCCTGTAAAATCAACGCCAATCATTTCTTCCTTCTCTGCGCTGAGACTTACTACGAACTCAATATCATAGTTCTTGGAAATCTTCTTGATTCTCTCGATAAATTCAGGCATATCTCCCAAGGTAACATCAGCATGCTTTAAGATGCTGTCAATAAACATGGTTTCGATATCGTGGTCGGAACTGATGATTCCGTAGATAAATCCTATGTATTCATCGCTGTTTGTAATGTACTCAAAATCTTCCATGCAGATCACTCTGATCTTATGATCCAGATCATAAGTTAAACGATGGTTTTTATTTATGAAAATGACACTGCCATTACTCTTTTCGATCTTATCATTTGCTAAGTCGATCATCTTCTTTGTCTTGCCGCTGCCCTTGTGTCCGATTAATAGTTTCACCATAGCAAAGCCCTCCCTTTTCTCTTTCCAAAGATTCTTTATGTGAGTTATATTATACACTACCAAATCATTCAGGGCAATAATAAACCTGAATTTAATTTAGGCTTTTCCATATCCGCAGTTAGGATATACACACTCTTTGCAGTTAAGGCACAGACCACCGTGACCCAGTTTTTTAATATCTCTTCTTGTAATGACTTCTCCTGCCAGAAGACGGGGAACAATCAGGTCGAATACACTGGTCCTGCTGTACATCACACATCCCGGCAGACCGACTACAGGAATATCGTCAATGTAGGACAGCATGAACATAGCCCCCGGCAGGACCGGCGCTCCATAGGTCACAATATACCCGCCCGCCTTTTTGATACCGCTTGGCGTCTTGTCATCAGGATCCACAGACATCCCGCCGGTCACACCAATCATATCCACGCCCATATCAATCAGCTGGCGGATGCAATCTGCAATCATTTCTTCATCATCATCGGCAAAGAGCTGCTTTACTACTGTACTTCCCAGATCGCCAAATTTTTTCACAAGAACCGGACCAAAGGCATCCTTGATTCTTCCGCTGTAAACTTCACTTCCGGTTGTTACAACCCCGATCTTCAGGTTGCGCAGCGGTTCAATTTCTATAAGCGTTCCTCTCTCCAGCACGCCTTCTGCCTGTTTTACGACAGCCTCATCTACAAACAGCGGAATCACCCTGGTACCTGCCAGCTTCTGCCCTGGTTCCACTACAATGTTTTCATGTATGGAGGCAAACATAATTTCATCCTGGTCGATCAGATCAATTAAAAGCTCTTCATTTACTTTCAGAAGTCCTCGTTCTTCTGCAATCAGCTCAATTTTCCCCTCGCTGGGCTGTGTAAGACGAATTCCCCTTCCTGCCGCTTTCTGTGCAATCCGCAGTGCCGCCTCGTTCTCATGAACATCTGTGTCATCTTTTTCTACCACATATAAATGCTTTTTTCCCATAGACAGCATCACCGGGATGTCTTCTTCCCGAATCACATGTCCTTTTTTAAATTTGGCACCTTTGTACTCTCCCGGTAT